>DASQFO010000341.1:0-16145 GCA_035633095.1 Allosphingosinicella sp.
GAAATCGTCGAGGATGAAGCAGAGGACGAACGCCCACCACACCCAGGGCATGTCGACCAGCCTGAACTGATACACCCAGGTAGCGAGGGCGAAGATCAGGCCGCCCGACAGCAGCCCCGCCACCGTGCTGCCGAAGCCGAGCCCCAGCGACGTCAAGCTATCCTTCGGGCAATAGCGCCTCCGGTCCCTCAGCCGGGCGACGATCATCTCGACCATGACCAGCACGACGAAGCCGGGGATGGCGAGATCGACGGGATTGGGAAGGTTCATCGCCCCCGGCATTTACACCATGGCCCGCAGCTTGTCCCGGTCCTCAGGCGACAAAAGAAGGCGGACGTCGCCGAACATGCGCTCGCCGGTGGCCACCGTGACGCCGTCGCCATGGCTGATCGCCGTGACCGGCGGCGAGAGCCGGCGTGAGGCTATGTTCGCCCCGTGCACCTTCAGCAGGATGAGACTGCCGTCATCGCCGCGGACCAATGCCGCGGCACCGTCGCTCGAGACGACCGCCGCCTCGGCCGAGAAGCCGGTCAGGCTCTCCTCGGCGATGCGGCATGCTTCCGCATTGCTGCCGATCGCGGCGCCGCCGAGCTCGAGCATCCGGGCGACCCAGGCGAGGCCAAGCACGCCGGCGATCGAGCCGGCGAGCAGCAGCCAGTTCATTGCGCGCGCTTCAGAACCTGACGCCCGCCGCCACGCCGTAGCGCCGCGGATCGAGGGTGAAGGCGTTGGTGAACAGGCCCGACGACTGGTCGGTCACGTAGAGACCGGTGATGGCGTCGTTGTCGGTCAGGTTCTGGACGAACGCCCGCACGAACCAGCGGTCGTTGCGGCCGTTGAGCTGGATCTGCGCGTTGATGATCTCATAGCCGTCAATCCGGTCGATCGGCCGGTTGAAGCTGCGCGCGAAGTAGCCGCCGGTATAAGAGAAGTCGACGCGCGGCACGATCGTCATCCCGCCGCCGAGGGCGAAGGTGTGCTGGATGCCCGCGGAGAACTTCCAGTTCGGCGCCTGCGGCAGCTCGTTGCCGCTGAGGTCCACCGCCACCCCGGTCGAGACCGAGAAGGGCAGCGGCCCGGTCGGCGTCGCGAACAGCGCGCGCAGCGGCGCCGACGGGTTGGCGATCGTCGCGGCGAGCGCGCTGCAGATCGAATAGGCGCCCGTCGTGTTGGTGCCCGGCACCGGCACCGGTCCCGCAAGCCCGACTGCGCCGTTGAAGGCGGTGACCAGCGTGTTGGCACCGAGCGCGTTGCCGGCGGTGTTGGGAACGACCGCGCAGTTGGAGGCGTTGGTCGCGTCCTTGATGATGACGACGTCGGAGCGGCCGCCGGAGACGTCGCGCGGGTCGGCCAGCTGCAGGTCTCCGACCGAGCTGTTCAGATAGCTCGCAGAGAGATTGATCAGCAGGTTGCGAGTCGGGCGGAACAGGGCCTCCAACTCGGCGCCGTAGACCTCGGCGTCCGTATTATCGTTGACCGAGGTGCGCGCGACGATCCGGCTCAGCTGCAGCCCGCTATAATCGTAGTAGAAGGCGCTGAGATTGAGCACGATCCCGCCGTTCATGAAGGTGTTGCGCGAGCCGATTTCGATGGCCTGGATGATTTCCGGCTCGAAGGTGCGCGCCACGCCGAACGACGGATCCACCGGCGGGTTGATGCCGCCCGATTTGTAGCCTCGCGAATAAGAGGCATAGACCATGTTGTCGGGGGTGATGCGGAATTCGCCGACGAACCGCCCGGTCAACTCGTCAAAGCTGACGCGGGAATCGTCATAGAGCTGGTTGCCCGCCCTCGAGGCGTCGGCGTCGAAGCCGCCGATGAACGGGGAGGTGGTGGCATCGGTGACTCCGAACGGCACCGGCCAGCTCAGGATCGGTACGCGCGCGACCTGGCGCTTGCGGTCGTTGGAATAACGCAGGCCGCCGGTGAGGCGGACCCGGTCGTTAATGTCGAAATAGACCTCGCCGAACAGGCCGTAGCTGCGCAGGGTGAAGCTATTCACCTCGCTGTTGAAGAAGGGCGGCGCCAGGAACACGTTGGGGAAAGCCACGTTCCCGGCGGCGCGCTGGCCGAGCGCCGTCGCGGCGCCGAGGATCCCGGCGGCATAATCGAGCCCGAACGAGGCGACGTAATAATTGGAATCGTGGAACCGCTGGTCGATATAGATGCCGCCCACCAGGAAGTTGAACGGGCCGTCGAAGCTGCTGTCGAAGTGACCCTCGATCGCATATTGGCGCGATGTGCTTTGCGACCGGTCATAGTCGGTCGAGCCCGCGGTGCAGCGGTTGACGGAGCCGCCATAAATGCCGGTGTAAGCGAGGTTGACCTCCGACGTGCAGACCCCGCCCCCGGCGCCGTTGGGGATCGCGGCTGCCGCCACCGGGGTGTAGGGATTGACCCCGCCCGGAAAGAACACGCCGGGCGCGGCGGCGGTCGCCGCCAGCGTCAGCAGGCCCGGATTGTTGGCGAGCGAGGCGCCGGCGACGAGATTGTAGTCGGTGCGCGAATCGACCTGGCTGCGCGCGTAGCCGCCGGTGACGGTGAGCCTGAGATCATCGCCGAAGTCCTGCTCCAGCCGGGCCATCAAATGGGTTTCCTCGGCGAAGTAGGTCGGGTTGAAGTCGGTATTGACGGTCCGCAGGTCGGCCGGGTTATTGGCCCCGCCGAAGAACACGTCGGGACCGTAGAGGCTGCCCAGCCCGAAATTGGTCAGCGCCGCGTTGTTGATGCGCAGAAACTCGCGTGACGCCAGGATCGCGGCGAGCGTGGCATTGCCGTTTACCGTCTCGAACTGGAGCGAATCGGGAGCGCAACCGAGGATGCCGGTGGGATCCCGGTTGCAGAGCTGCTTCTGGATGCGTGAGCGGTTGTCGTTCTCGCGGAAATAATAGCCGATCAAATCGAGCCGGGTGCTGGTGGTCGGCTCGATCCGGATGGTGGCGCGCAGCGCATAGAGGTCGCGTCCGTCGATGTTGCCGCCGTCGAACAGGTTGCTCGTCATGCCGTCGCGATTGAGATAGTAGCCGGCGAGGCGCACGCCGACCGCATCGCCCACAGGGATATTGATCATGCCCTGGAGGCGGATGCTGTCGAAATTTCCATATTCGGCCTGGGCGCTCGCATGGAACTCGTTGAGGTCCGGCCGGGCGGTGATGATGTTGACCACGCCCGACGTGGCGTTGCGGCCGTACAGCGTTCCCTGCGGGCCGCGCAGCACCTCGAGGCGCGCGAGATCGAAATATTCGGTCTCGAACAGCCGGGTGTTGAGCAGCGGCATGTCGTTGACGTGGATGCCGGTCGCGGTGTCGCAGGAGAAACCGACGCACAGGTCGCCGACGCCGCGGATGGTGAAGCTCGACGAGGTGAAGTTGGTCTTGGTGTAAGTGACGTTGGGCAGGCTCAGCTGCAGGTCGCTGGCATTCTCGATCTGCTGCCGCTCGAGCTGATCGCCGCTGAACGCCGACACCGAGATCGGCACGTCCTGGATCAACTGCGCGCGCCGCTGGGCCGTGACGAGGATAATCTCCCCCTCCTGCTCCTCCGGCGCCGCCGCCGGCGTCTCGGCGGGCGGCGTCGTTCCCGGCTGCGCGAAGACCGGATCGGCCGCGGCCAGCGCCAGCATCGAAACCGAGCACGCAACCGCGCGCAGCACAACAGCCTGTTTCATCGTAATCCTCCCCCTTGAGCTGCGCTTTCCGACAGCTTCATTCCGTGCTGTACAGACCACTTGTGCTCTTTACCTGTCAAGCGCAGGATCATGAGGGGCTGCGGAGGTCGCTGCGAATGGACGGGACTGGCCGGATCGAAGGCGCGACGGAAACCGGCGGCCGCGGCAGCGAGCATTTCGACGTGCTGCTGGTCGGCGCCGGCATCTCGGGGATCGGCGCCGCCTGGCACCTCCAGTCGCAGGCGCCGTCGCGAAGCTACCTCATCCTGGAAAGCCGCGAGGGGATCGGCGGCACCTGGGACCTGTTCCGCTATCCCGGCATCCGCTCGGACAGCGACATGTACACGCTGGGTTTCGCCTTCAAGCCCTGGCTCGCCGCCAAGGCGATCGCCGACGGGCCGTCGATCCTCGACTATGTCAGGGAGACCGCCCGCGAGCACGACATCGACCGCCACATCCGCTTCAGCCACCATGTGACGAGTGCGTCCTGGTCTTCGAAGGAGGCGCTGTGGACCGTCGAGGCCGAGCGCGGCGATTCGGGCGAAACAATGCGCTTCACCTGCCGCTGGCTGCATATGTGCAGCGGTTATTACGATTATGCCGGGGGCTATGTCCCCGAATTCCAAAACATGGACCGCTTCGAGGGCAGGATCGTCCATCCCCAATTCTGGCCCGAGGATCTCGACTATCGAGGCAAGAGCGTGCTGGTTATCGGCAGCGGCGCCACCGCCGTGACCCTGGTCCCCGCGATGGCAGGCGATGCCGGCCACGTCGTCATGCTCCAGCGTTCGCCGACCTATATCGTCTCCCGCCCGTCGGAGGATAGGATCGCCCACTGGCTTCGCCGCCGGCTGCCGCCGATGCTCGCCTATCGGCTGGTGCGCTGGAAGAATGTGCTCCTGCAGCAATGGTTCTTCCACCTCGCGCGCACGCGGCCCGAAAAGGTGAAGACCAAGCTGCTCGACATGGTGCGCGAGGAGCTCGGACCCGATTACGACGTCGAGACCCATTTTACGCCGCGCTACAATCCCTGGCAGCAGCGGCTCTGCCTGGTGCCGGACTCCGACCTGTTCGAGGCAATCCGCCAGGGCAAGGCATCGGTCGTCACCGGCGAGATCGAGCGCTTCACCGAAAAAGGGCTGAAGCTGACATCGGGCGCCGAGCTCGACGCCGACATCGTCGTCAGCGCGACGGGCCTGAAGCTGCAGGTCCTCAGCGACGTCGCCTTCACCGTCGACGGCGAGCGGCGCAACATCTCGCGCAGCATGACCTATAAGGGCATGATGTTCAGCGACATGCCGAATCTCTCTTACTCGTTCGGCTACACCAACGCGTCCTGGACGCTGAAGGCCGACCTGACCGCCGGCTATCTCTGCCGGATCCTCAACCATATGGAAGCGAAGGGCTGCGAGATCGCCCGGCCCCACCGCGACCCCGAGGTCGAGGAAATGCCCTTCGTCGACTTCACCTCGGGCTATTTCGAGCGGGCGCGCGACATCCTGCCCAAGCAGGGCGCGACCAAGCCGTGGCGGCTCCACCAGAATTATGCGCTCGACATGGCGTCGCTCAAATATGGGACAGTCGACGACGGCACGCTCGCATTCGGCCGCCGCGCCGAGGCCGCGCGACCTCTGGTGACCGAGGCGGCATGATCCGCGGCCACACCGCCGTCGTCACCGGCGCCGCCGGCGGCATCGGCCGCGGCATCGCCCGCGCGCTGGCGCGGCGCGGCTGCAATTTGGCGCTCGCGGACCTCAACGAAACCGGCCTTGGCGACACCGTCGCGATGCTCTCGCCGCACGGGGTGAAGACCAGCTGTCACCTGCTCGACGTCGCCGACCGTGCCGCCGTCGCCGTCTTTCCCGACGCCGTCGAAAGCGCGCACGGCCGCGCCGACATCCTCGTCAACAATGCCGGGGTCGCCGTCGGCGGCACCTTCGAGGAGATCGCCGAAGAAGATTTCGAATGGCTGTTCGAGATCAATTTCTGGGGCGTGGTGCGGATGACGCGCGCCTTCCTTCCCCTGCTGCGGCGAAGCGACGACGCGCATATCGTCAACATTTCCAGCCTGTTCGGGCTGATCGCGCCGCCGGGGCAGAGCGCCTATTGCGCCAGCAAATTCGCGGTCCGCGGCTTTTCCGAATCGCTCCGCCGGGAGCTGGAGGCGGAGGGCGCGAAAGTCGCCATCACCACCGTCCATCCCGGCGGCGTCGCGACCGCGATCGCCGACAGCGCCCGGGCGCCGAAAAGCCGCGACCCGGCGGAGCGGGCGCGCGAGCTCGACAATTTTCGCAAGTTCCTGAAGATGCCGCCCGAGCGCGCCGGCGAGATCATCGTCGCGGGCATGGAGCGCCGCAAGCCGCGAGTCATCGTCGGCGCCGACGCCAAGAGCGCTTCGCTGATCGAGCGTATCGCCCCTGTCTCCTACTGGAAACATCTGCAAAGGCGCATGACATGATTCGCAAGCTGATCGCCGGAACGGCCCTCGCCACGATTGTGGGAACCACCCTGTTCGCCCGCAGCATGAAGAAGAAGGCCGAGGCGGCGGTGCCGCCCGACGGCGATTTCATCGATATCGACGGCAACCGGATCCACTATGTCGACCGCGGCCGGCGCGAAGCGCCCGCGATCGTGCTGATCCACGGCCTCGCCGGGCAAATTCGTAATTTCGGCCGCCCGCTTCTCGAGGACCTGGAGAAGGACTATCGGCTGATCCTCGTCGACCGCCCCGGTTCGGGCTGGTCGGTGCGCGCGCCCGATGCCTCGTCGAGCCTGTGGCAGCAGGCGGCGGTGATGGCGAATTTCATTCGGACGCTGGGGCTCGGGAGGCCGATGATCGTCGGCCACTCGCTCGGCGGCGCGCTGGCGCTGACGATGGCGGCCGAGCATCCCGACGTCGTCAGCCGCCTCGCCTTGATCTGCCCGCTCACCCAGGATCAGAAGGAGGTGCCGAAGGCCTTCAAGGGGCTGGAAATCCGCTCGCCGGTCGTTCGCCGCCTGATCGCGCATTCGATCGCGGTGCCGATCGGGATCATCAGCCAGGACAAGATCCTCGCCCAGGTGTTCGGGCCGGAGCCGGTGCCCGGGGATTTCGCGGTCGCGGGCGGCGGCGCGCTCGGCGCCCGGCCCCAGGCATTTTACGAAACCTCGTCCGACATGGTCGCGCTCGAGGGCCAGCTGCCCTTGCTCGTCGAGCGTTACGCCTCGATCCGGGTGCCGGTGAGGATCCTGTTCGCGGAGGGCGACCAGTTGCTCGATCCGCAGTTTCACGGCGCAACCACAGCCGGGCAGCTCGCCGATGGTCGGCTCGAGCTCGTGCCGGGCGGGCACATGCTGCCCTTCACCCAGCCGGAAATGACCGCGCGCTGGATCCGGCGGGCGGCCGAGGAGGAAGAGGAAGCGGACGATGCGGCAAGACGCGCTGCAGGCTGATTACGTCATCGTCGGCGCCGGCTCGGCCGGCTGCGTGCTCGCCAACCGCCTGACCGAGGACGGCAGCACCCGGGTGCTGTTGCTCGAGGCCGGCGGCGACGATCGGCCGATGAAGAACCTCTCGCAGTTCCTGTCCAACCTGATGATCCACGTGCCGGTCGGCTACGCGCACACGCTGCAGGATCCCAAGGTCAACTGGCTGTTCGAGACCGAGCCCGACCAGGCCGGGCGCACCCATGTCTGGCCGCGCGGCAAGGTGCTCGGCGGTTCGTCGTCGATCAACGGCCTGCTCTATATCCGCGGCCAGCGCGCCGATTATGACGGCTGGCGCCAGCTCGGCTGCGAGGGCTGGTCCTGGGACGATGTCGAGCCCTATTTCCGCCGCTCGGAGGACCATGCGCGGGGCGCCTGCGACGTCCACGCTGTCGGCGGGCCGCTGCACGTCTCGGATCCGACCATGTCGCACCCGGTCTCCGAAGCGGTGGTCGAGGCGTGCAAGGCGCTCGGCCTGCCCCAACGCGACCCCAACGGGCCCGAGCAGGAAGGGGTGAGCTGGTACCAGCTCAACATTCGCAACGGCCGGCGCTGCTCGGCCGCGGTCGCCTATCTTCATCCGGCGATGGCGCGGCCCAATCTTCGGGTCGAGACCGGCGCCCTCGCCTCGCGCGTGCTGTTCGAGGGCAAGCGCGCGGTCGGCGTCGAGTTCCGCCAGCGCGGGGAAACGAGGACCGCGCGCGCCGGGGCCGAGGTGATCCTCGCCGGCGGCGCGATCAACTCTCCGCAGCTTCTCCAGCTCTCGGGTGTCGGACCGGCGGCGCTGCTGCGTTCCCACGGAATCGACGTCGTCGCCGACCTGGCCGGCGTCGGCGAGAATCTGCAGGACCATTATGCGACCGCGGCGACCTGCCGGCTGAAGCGCGGCACGATCACCGTCAACGAGTTGGCGCGCGGTCTCCCGTTCCTGAAGGAAGCGGCCAAATATCTGTTCGCCCGCACCGGCCTGCTGACTCTGTCGCCGGCGCACATCGCCGTCTTCTGCCGCTCGCGCGAGGGGCTGGCCGGGCCGGACATCCAGTTCCACATCCTGCCGGCGACCTTCGACACGGACGCGTTGATCGAGCAGAAGATGGTGCTCGAAAAGGAACCGGGGCTTACGCTGGCCGCCTACCAGATGCGTCCGGAATCGCGGGGCACGGTCCGGATCAACTCGGCCGATCCCGCGGCCTATCCGGCGATCACGCCCAACTACCTCTCGGACCCACTAGACGAGGAGGTCGCGGTGGCGGGAATAAGATGGGGGCGACGGATCGCCGCCGCCGCGCCGCTCAGCGGATATGTCGACCACGAGACCAATCCCGGCGCCGAGCTGCAGACTGACGAGGAACTGCTCGGCTGGGCCCGCGAACGAGGGACGACGCTCTACCACCCGGTCGGCACCTGCGCGATGGGCCGCGGCCCGCGCGCGGTCGTCGACCCGCGGCTGCGCGTCCACGGGATCGAGGGCCTGCGGGTCATCGACGCCTCGGTGATGCCGCGGCTGATCTCGGGCAACACCAACGCCCCGACCATCATGATCGCCGAAAAAGCGAGCGACATGATCCGGGGCACGGCGGGCCAGGTTGACGAAGAGCCGTCGATTGCGCGCCCGGCGATGGCGGTCTGAACCTTTACCGCCGCGTCAGCAGTTTCGCGACGAAATCGGCGGCCTTGCCCCAGGGCGGGCCGAGCCGCTCGAAGACATTGATCGGCCCGACCTTGAACACGCCGCGGGCGTGGGTGAAGCGCTTGAAGCCCTCCTTGCCGTGATAAGCGCCGATGCCGCTCGGGCCGACGCCGCCGAACGGCAAATTCTCCTGCGCGACGTGGAGCAAGGTGCCGTTCAAGGTGACGCCGCCCGAAAGCGTGCCGTCGAGGACGCGCCGGCGTTCGGCGCGGCTCGACGTGAAGCAGTAGAGCGCCAGCGGCCGGTCGCGTGCGGCGACGAACCCGATCGCCTCGTCGAGGCTGCGATAGGGCACGACCGGCAGCACCGGGCCGAATATCTCGTCGGTCAGGAACAGCATGGTCTCGGGCGCGCCGAGGACGATGGTCGGGCCGATCTTGCCGCGTTCTCGCGCGCCTTCATCCTCGTGCGCCATGACGGTCGCGCCGGCGGCACGGGCGGCGTCGATCGCGTCGGCGAGGCGGCGCCGGTGCCGTTCGGAGATGACGCAGCTATAATCCGGGTTTGTGGCGATGGCGGGATAGGATTTGCGCGCGGCGGCGAGCACCGCCTCCGCGAACGCCTCCGCCCGGTCCGCCGGCACCAGCACATAATCGGGCGCGATGCAGGTCTGACCGGCGTTGAGGAACTTGCCGAACGAAATGCTGCGCGCCGCTTTGTCGACCGAATAATCGGGACAGACGATTGCCGGCGACTTGCCGCCGAGCTCGAGCGTCACCGGCGTCAGGTTCGCTGCGGCGGCCTGGTAGACCTTGCGGCCGATCGCGGTGGAGCCGGTGAACAGAAGATGGTCGAAGGGAAGCGTCGAGAAATATTGCCCGACCTCGACCCCCCCGGTGACCACCGCCGCCTCGGCCTCATCGAACCGCTCGGCAACGAGGCGCCGGAGCAATTCCGAGAAAGCCGGCGTGAGCTCGGAAGGCTTGAGCAGCGCCCGATTGCCGCCGGCGATAGCGTCGACCAGCGGCGAGACGGCGAGCTGCAACGGGTAGTTCCAGGGGGAGATGATGCCGATCACGCCCAGCGGCTCGTGCCGCACCCAGGCGCGGGCCGGCTGGAAGCTCGGATCGACCCGCCGCCGCTCCGGCTTCATCCAGCGCGCAACATGCTTGCGCGCAAAGCGGATCGCGCTCAGCGACGGCAGCACCTCGAGCAGCCTGGTCTCGGTCTTCGAGCGGGTGCCGAAATCGTCGGAGATCGCCTGCGCGAAGGCGTCGACATGGTCCGACACCAGGCCGCGCAGACGCGCGAGCCGGTCGCGGCGCAGGCCCGCGTCGGCGATCGGCTCGCGCCGGGACGCGGAATGCTGGAGATCGAACAGCCGCCTGGCCTCGGCAATCGCGGTATCGGCGGCCTCGAGGCCCACCTTGCTCAGTTCGTTCATCGGACCTCGCCCTCGCTAAGGCTGAAAACGGACAGTCTCAAATGTAAGCGGCATTGTCCAATCCGACCAGGTCGTCGAGCACGCTGCCCGAGACGTTCTCGATGCCGATCAGCGTCATCATACCCTGGCGCGTGTCCTGGGCGACACCCTGGAAGAAGAGGTCGATGACAATGCCCCCGCCATAGCCGTTGAGCGGATCCGGCGTCGCGAAAAGGACGTCGCCCGGCTGGCCGAAGCCGATCGCATCCATGCCGGCGCCGCCGTCGAGGATGTGGTTGCCGGTTCCGGCCTGGAGCAGATCGTTGCCGCCATTGCCGTAGAGATTGTCGTTGGTCGCGGTGACGCCGTCGGTCGGGCCGAGCGCCCATAGCCAATTGTCGTTGTCGTCGCCGTAGAACGTGTCGGTGTAGATGGTGCCCGACAGATGCTCGATGTTCACGAGCGTGTCGGTGCCCCAGCCGGTGCTCTGGGCGGCGCCCTGGAGGCGCAGATCGACGGTGACGCCGCTGGGCGCGGTGACGTAGGCGGCGCGATCGTAGCCGGTGCCGCCGTCGATATAGTTGATGCCGGCGCCGCCGCGCAGATAGTCGTCGTCCGCGTCGCCGTAGAGGCTGTCGTCGCCGGTGAAGCCGTTGATGAAATCGTCGCCATCGCCGCCGTGGGCCACGTCGTTGCCGGCGCCGGCCTGAATCGCATCGTCGCCGCCGAGACCGTCGATATTGTCGTCGCCCGGCGTCCCGCCCAGGAACTCGCCGTTCTCGGTGCCGGTGATGTCCGCCATAAATCCCCCCGGATTTACGAGACAATCCGCCGCCGATCGGCCCCGATGACAACAAGGATCAGGGGAGCGGGGTCGGCGAACCGTTTCTCGTTCAAGACCACAAGCACGCCACGACTCGGATGACGGCCCCACCCGAAGCGAGCGACGCTATGCTAGTGTGTAGAAACGTCAAGAACGGATGAGAATAGGTCCGAAACGGAGAGTTGCGGCCTCAATATCGGGATCATTCGTTTCGACCGGCCGAAGCTTCGGGCCGCGTGAGCCGAAGCCCGGCATTGGCTCGCCTGGCCTGAATTCGCAGTCTTAACATTATGACAAGCCGACTACCGTAGAATGCGCGTTCACCGGTATGTCACCGGAGGATGGCAATGGGATTTCAGGTCAAGGCGTTTGCGCTGCTGTTCGCGGTCCTGATCGCAGTGGACGCGCTCGTCTATCATGGCGAGTATCGCGGCCGCGTCGGCCACCAGATCTCCTCGCTCTTCTCATCGTTCCACGGCCCTGGGCCGGGCCGCAACTGGTCGCAACCGAAGCCCTCGCGCAACAACTGACCCTATTGTTCCCGGAACGCGGTCTCGCTGAGGCGGGTGATCGGGGACAGGATATATTGGAGGATGGTGCGCTTCTCGCCCAAGAGGGCGACTTCGGCGACCATGCCGGGGCCGATCGGCAACGCCCGCCCGTTGGTGTCGCGCAGCATGTTCTGATTGGTGCGGACGCGGACCGTATAATAGGTCTCGCCGGTCCGCTCCTCGAGCACGGCGTCGGGCGAAATGGCGACCACGCTGCCTTCGAGGACGCCGTAAATGGCGCGGTCATAGGCGGTGATCGCGACCCGGGCATGCTGGCCCATGCGCACGAACGCGATGTCGTCCGGCCGCACCCGCGCCTCGACCAGCAGGCTCTCCTCGCTGGGCACGATCTCGACCACCGGCTCACCGGCGCGGACCGAGCCGCCGCGGGTGGTGACGAGGACGCGGTTGATCCGGCCCGACAAGGGCGCGCGCAACACGGTCCGCTGGGCGCGGTCGGCGAGCGCGGGCAGGGCACGGCGGCGGGCAGCGAACTCGGCCTGCGCAGTGGCGAGCTCGGTGGCGGCCAAGGCGCGCCACTCCTGCTGCTGCTGGGCAAGGCTGGAGCGCGCCTCGGCGACGCCCGAGCGGGCCCGGGAGACGGCCGCGCTTGCCGCCTGCATCTCGCTCTGCGCGACGTCGGCGGCGCTTTCCGCCTGGATCAGGCTCAATCGGGGCTCGATGCCGCGCTCGACCAGAGGCCGGATCAGCCGGGCTTCGGACCGGCGCTGCTCGTAAGTGCTCGCGCGGGCCCGATGACCGGCGTCGGCCTCCGCGACGGCGCGCTCGGCCTGGCTGATTCGGGCTGACGCCGCGCCGACCCGGCCCCGCAGATCGGCCATGCGCGAGGCGTGGAGCGACTGCTCGATGCGGACCTGGTCGGCGGTCAGCGGATCGATTCCGGGGGGATAGGAGGGCTCACGGCCCTGCACCTCGGCCTGCAGCCGCGCGATCTTGATGTTGAGCGCCGAAAGAGTCGCCTCGCCGCTGCCGAATTCGGCGCCGGTCTGGGTGCGGTCGAGGCGGATCAGCACGTCGCCCGCGCGGACGAGCTGGCCCGAGCGGACCAATATGTCCTGGACGACGCCGCCCTCGAGGTTCGAGACGACCTGGAGCTGCGAGCTCGGGACCACCCGGCCGATGCCCCGCACCGTGCGGTCCAATTCGGTGAGGCCCGCCCACAGGAAGAAGACGACGACGAATCCGATCACGAACCACAAGAGCAGGTTCGAGGCCGTGCGCGGCTTGATCCGCGTGGTCAGGTCTTCGAGAGGGGTGCCGTGCATGTTAGGGTCCTCTATCCCCTAGGCCGCTTTCGGCCGCATGATCTGCTTCAGCACGCTGTCGCGCGGGCCGTCGGAGACGACCTTGCCCCGATCGAGCAGGATGATGCGCTGGACGAGCTGAAGCAAAGGCGGCCGATGCGTGATGAGAATCAGGGTGCGGCCCTTGAGTTCCTCCTGCAGCCGCTGGATCAGGCTGGTCTCGGTCTGCGAGTCCATCGCGCTCGACGGCTCGTCCATGACGAGGATCGGCGGACGGCCGGCGAGCGCGCGCGCGATCGCGATCGACTGCTTCTGGCCGCCGGAAAGCCCCTCGCCGCGGTCGGCCAGCCGCAAATCGTAGCCGTTGGCGATCTGGCCCATGAACTGGTGGGTGCCCGAAATCTGGGAGACGCGGAGCAGTTCCTCGTCGGGCACCTGCTCGCGGCCGAGCTGGATGTTCTCGCGGACCGAGCCGGTCAGGAGTACGCTCTCCTGCATCGCCGCGCCGACATAGCTGCGAAGGTCGCTGGGATCGAGCTGGCGGATGTCGGTGCCGTCGATCATGATCAGCCCTTCCTCGGGCGGATAGAGACCGAGGATCAGGCGGGCGATGGTCGACTTGCCCGACCCGACCCGGCCGAGCAAAGCGACATGCTCGCCGGCATTGATGGTGAAGCCGAGCCCGTCGAGCGCCCGCTCGGGCGCGCCGGGGTAGCGGAAACCGACGTTTCGAAACTCGATCTTGCCCTCGACCCCGCTGAGCTTGAGCGGTTCGCCCTCCGGGCCCTCGGTCGGCATCTGCATCATTTCGTTGATCTGCCGATAGGCGGTGCGGGTCGTGGTGATGCGCGAGAGCAATTGCGAGATCTGCACCAAGGGCGCGATCGCCCGCCCGGCGAGGATCGAGCAGGCGATAAGGCCGCCCATCGTGAGCTCGCGCTCGGCGATCATGTTGACGCCGACGATGACGACGCCGGCATAGGAGATGGTGCCGGCCGAGGTCGCGAAGGTGACGCCGATCGCGGCGACCAGGCGCTGGCGCAGCGAGCTGTCCGAATGCTGCTGGACCGCTCTCAGCCAACGTCGCGACAGCAACGGCCCGGCGCCGGCGGTCTTGACCGTCTCGAGGCCGCCGATCGCCTCGACCAGCACCGACTGCTTGAGCAGTCCCTCGCCCATCGCCTGCGCCGACAGCCGCTCCATCGCGGGATGGGTGAGCCAGCCGATCAGGATGACCATCGGCACCATGAGCGCCGGAACGATCACGACCGGGCCGCCGATGATCCAGACGATCAGCAGGGTGAGGAGGATGAAGGGCACATCGACAACCGCGGTGAGCGTCGCCGAGGCGAAGAAGTCGCGCAGCGCCTCGAGTTCGCGCATCATGCCGGCCAGCGCGCCGGTCGAGCCCTTCTTGAGCTCCAGCCGCATCGCCAGCAGCCGCTCGAACACCGATTCGCCGATGTCGCGGTCGATCTGCGCGCCGGCATGGTCGACGAAATAGGCGCGCAGCAACTTCAGGATGAAATCGAAGATGATGACGATGCCGAGCCCGATGGTGAGCGCGATCAGGGACGAGGTCGCGTTGTTCGGCACCACCCGGTCGTAGACCGTCATCGTGAACAGGGCGGTCAGGAGGCCGAATATGTTGATGAACACCGCGGCCAGCGCGACCTTCCAATAGGTCGCCTTGTTGCGGCGCATCGGCTCGATCAGCCAGGCGGCGAGGCGCGGCTGCGGGACCCTGATCAGCTTGTCGTCGCTCATCCTTCGCCCCTCATGCGGTCGGGATCGATCGCCAGCGCGTCGAGCAGCCGGCCCATGCGCGAAAGCAGGACGTAGCGCGCGGCGTCCAGCTCGGCGATCGCCTGGATATAGGCGGTGGCGCTTTCGAAATAAGCATCTTCGGCCGCGACCACGTCGAACAAGGTGCCGCGGGCGACGCGGAAGCGCTCGACGATCACGTCGCGCGAGCGGCGGCTGGCGATATAAGCGGTTTCGAGCGCCTCGAGCTGCTGCTCGAGCGCGCGCACGTCGGACCAGGCGATGGCGGCGTCGCGCTCGGCCTCCTCGCGGATTCGGGTGGCGCGCGCGTCGGCGCCGCGGGCGCGCGCTTCATATTGCTCGGCGCGGGCGTCGGCGGCGCCGAAAATCCGGTAGCGCAGGGCGACGCGGCCGCGAACGTCGTAGTCGCGGTCGTTCTCGATCACGCCGTAGCGGCCGGCGTCGATGCCGGCGCTCAGATGCGGCAGACGGTCGGCGCGCGCGGCGCGGGCGTCGCGCAGGCTCGCATCGGCCTGTGCCTGGGCGCTGCGCACGACCGCGGTTTCCGTCGCCGCCGTCATCGCCTGCTCGCGGCTGGCCACACCCGGGCCCGGAACCCGGGCGCGCTCGAGCCCCGCCGGTGCCGGCGTTCCGGTGAGCTCGGCGAAGCGCGCCTCGGCGCCGGCGAGAAGGCGGCGGAAGCGGGCGAGGCGGGTCTCGGCCTGGGCGATGTAGGAATCGACCCGCGCGAGGTCGCCTTCCGCCGATACGCCCTCGCGGATGCGGACCTGCACGGCGGCCCTGAGATCGCGCTGGCTGGCGGTGAAGGCCGCGGTCAGCGCGACCAGGGCGCGGTAGGCGAAGACGTCGTACCAGGCGGCGACCGCGCCGAGCGCGACCCGGTCGGCGGACACTTCGAGGTCGGCTGCGGCCGCGCGCAGCCGCGCTCCGGCGGCGGAGATGCGGTGACCGGTCGCGCCGAAATCGAACAGGGTCTGCGTGACGTTGACCAGGGCGTCGGTACGCTGCCGAGGCCGCGACCGTTCGATGATGTTGAACGGATCGTCGGAGAATTCGCGCGCCAGGACCCGGTAGGACGTGACGCTGAGGTCGATCGTCGGCAGCAGGCCCTGCCGCGCCTCCTCGAGCCCGGCCAGCGCTTCATCCTCGCCGGCGGCGGCCTCGGCCGTGCCCGGATGGCGCTCGACCGCCGCCGCGACGGTGGCGCGGAACGGCTCGAAGGCGGCTTCGTTGCGGCGCAGACGGAGAATGGGATCGGCGTGGAAATCGATGGCGAGGGGACGGCCCGTGGGCGCGGGCAATGCGTCCTGGGCGGGCGCGGGCGCGCTCACCGCAAGACAAGCCAAAGCCGCCGCATATCGGGTCACGTCGCGCATCATTCCGCTTTTCATTGTCCGAGCGGCGCGATGTAGAGGAGGGAAAACCAGAAAGCCAGCTTTGCACGGGCGAATCTTTTGGTAGCGAGGTCAGTCGTTTGCGGCTCGCTCTTCCCCGTCGGGTCGGGGCCGCGCCGGAGGGGCGAAACACGCGTCCCGC
>DASQFO010000342.1:0-3529 GCA_035633095.1 Allosphingosinicella sp.
CGCGATAGCAGAGCGCGGTGCCGATCTCGGCGTCCCATTCGCCGCCACGCGGCAACCAGCGCGCGCCGGCCGCCGCCGCCACGGCGCAGACGCGCGCCGCGATTGCCGTCGGGTAGAGCTGCGTCACCAGCGGCACCCCCTTTTTGGCGATGCCGGCTTTCTCGGCGGCGATTTCCTCCAGCGTCGTTCCGAGATAGGCTTGGTGATCGTGGCCGAGCTGGGAGATCCCGCAGGCGAGGGGGGAAGGGACGACGTTGGTCGCGTCGAGCCGTCCGCCCAGCCCGACCTCGACGATGGCCGCGTCGGCCGGCGTGCGCGCGAAGGCGAGAAAAGCGGCCGCCGTCGTCGCTTCGAAGAAGCTGATTTCCATGCCATCCGCCGCGTCGAGCGTCTCGGTGAGCAGGCCGGCCAACGCCTCATCCTCGATCAGCCGCCCGGCGAGCCGGATGCGCTCGTTGAAGCGGACAAGGTGCGGGCTGGTATAGGCATGGGCCTTGAACCCCGCCGCCTCCAGCGCGGCGCGCAGAAAGGCGCAGGTCGAACCCTTGCCGTTGGTCCCGGCGACATGAAGGACGGGCGGCAGCGCTCGCTCCGGGTTGCCGAGCCGATCTAGAAGTTCGGAAATCCGCTCGAGACCCAGGACGTCGGTGCCGGGCGATAGCAGCGCCAGCCGATCGAGCTGCGCCTGGACGCCGGGGTGCCCGGAAGTCGCTGTGTCGGCCAGCCTAGGCGGCCTTTTTTTGCGGCGCGAGGTAATCGAGCAGCAAAGCGAGGCGCGCGCGCAGATCCTTGCGGTGGACGACCATGTCGACCATGCCGTGCTCAAGCAGATATTCGGCGCGCTGGAAGCCTTCGGGGAGCTTCTCGCGGATCGTGTTCTCGATCACCCTTTGGCCGGCGAAGCCGATCAGGGCGCCGGGCTCGGCGAGATGGACGTCGCCCAGCATCGCGTAGGAGGCGGTGACGCCGCCGGTGGTCGGATCGGTGAGCAGGACGATGTAGGGAAGGCCCGCTTCCTTCAATTCGGCGATCGCGACCGTCGCCTTGGGCATCTGCATCAGCGACAATATGCCTTCCTGCATCCGCGCCCCGCCGGCGGCGGTGACGATGACGTAGGGTGCGCGGTCCCCGATCGCCGCGCGCGCGCCGGCGACGAAGGCGGCGCCGACCGCCATGCCCATCGATCCGCCCATGAAGGCGAAATCCTGGACGCCCATCACCGCTTTGTGGCCGTCGATCGCGCCGCGGGCGTTGATCAGCGCGTCGGGCTCGCCGGTCTGCGCCCGCGCCGCCTTGATGCGGTCGGCGTAGCGCTTGGAATCGCGGAACTTGAGCGGGTCTTCCCTGACCTGCGGCGGCGGCAGCACGGTGTAGCCGGGGTCGAGCAGCATCCCGAAGCGCCGGGTCGGGCCGATCCGGCCGTGATGGTCGCAGCGCGGGCAGACGTAGAGATTGTCCTCATATTCCTTGGAGAAAACCATCGCCTCGCATTCGGGGCATTTGTGCCAGAGATTGTCCGGAGTCTCGCGCTTGGGCAGGAAGGGAATCGCGGCGCGGACCTTGTTCAGCCAACTCATCTCTTACTCCTCGGGCCGGGCCGATAGGCCAGCTAAAGGGTCGCCGCAATGGCCCTTGCCGCCTGGTCCGGGTCGTCGGCCTGGGTGATCGGGCGGCCGATGACCAGGATCGAGGCGCCGGCGTCGAGCGCCTGGCGCGGGGTGACGACGCGCTTCTGGTCGCCGGCCTGGGCATTGGCGGGGCGGACGCCGGGGACGACGTAGAAGCCGTCCGGCCACGCCTTTTTCGCCGCGGCGACCTCGGCGCCCGAGCAGACCACGCCGTCGAGCCCGGCTTCGCGGGCGAGTGCGATCAGCCGCGCGACCTGGGCGTGGGTGTCCCTGCCGGCGCCGATCGAGGCGAGATCGTCGCCGTCGAGGCTGGTCAGCACGGTCACGCCGACGACCCTTGTGCCCGAAGGCGCGGCGGCCTTGGCGTCCTCCATCATTGCGCGTCCCCCCGCGGCGTGGACGGTAAGGATGGCCGGGCTCAGCGGATAGAGCGCGTGCACCGCCTTGGCGACCGTGTTGGGGATGTCGTGAAGCTTCAGATCGAGGAAGATCGGCAGGCCGAGCTCGGCTATGTCGCGCACGCCCGCCGGGCCGTTGGCCGAGAAAAATTCGAGGCCGAGCTTGATCCCGCCGACATGGTTCTTGACGCGGGCGGCAATGGCCTTGGCGCGGTCGGGGTCCGTGGTGTCGATCGCGACGTAGATCGGGCTCTTCATGCGGCCGGCGAAGCTCCGGACTCGGCCGGCCGCGACGGCGGCACCGGGCGCACATTGACCGGCTGGTTCGCGACATGGGTGTGGACCTGCGCCTCCAGCCGCCGCCGCAGCGACCACAGCCGCGCGCGGTAGATGATCAGGGTCGGCAGGAAGCCGATCAGGAAGGCGAAGATGACCAAAGCGGGCAGCTTCACGTCGGCCTGCAGCCCGCCCCACAGGTTCAAGGTGACGCTTTGCCAGTTGGCGCGGGCGAACAGGACCAGCACCACCGCGAGGATCACCCAGAACAGGGTCTTAAGGAACTGCATGGCGTCCCTTTCCTAGAAAATCGCGGCCTCGTCCAGTGCTGGAGAAAATAGGGACTGTCCCTATTTTCTCACGCCGCCTAACCGATCTCGCGGTCGAGCTCGGCGAACAGGGCGGGGATGCTGGTCAGGCGGCCCTTCTCCTCGGAGAGAATGGCGCGGAATGCCTCGCGCTTCAGGCCCGAGATCGCCTCGGGCGCAAGCTGCTTTTCCTCGGGCACGGTCGAATTGACGATGTCGATCAGCCGGTCGGCGCCGTGCAGCCGGCCCCACAGATAGTCGTTCTCGCGATAGGCGCGGCTGAAGAACGCGCCGAAGCTGTTGAACTGGAGGCCCTTCAGGGTCGCGTGCGGCCCGCCCCGGCGGATCGCCACGGCGTCGTTGGGGGAGATTCTATCGACCTTGATCGGGTCGAACTCGTCGAGCCCCTCGCCCTGGAGGAGAGGGAGCGTCGCGATGTCGAAATAGGGATAGCCGAGATAGGAGAGGATCAAGGGCCGCCGGTCGGCCTTGGGCAGCAGCAGCAAAGCCGCGCTAAATTCGCCGTCGCTCTCGACGTCGAGCGGCCCGAGGTCGAGCAGGGCGCGAAGCGCGGCGATGGCCGCATCGGGCTCCTTCTCGACCGCGGCGAAGGCGCGCCGGCTCGCCTCGTCGGCCTCGTCCGGCACGCTTCCGTGGTAGCGCGCGATCAGCCCGTGCAGCACGCGCAGCATCTTCTCCGCATCTTCGCGCGCGGCCTCCATGCCTTCCGCGGTCTCGGTCAGCCGCCGCGCGACGAAGCGCAGGCGGCGGGTGCGGAAGACGAGGTCGAAACCGATCAGGAAGTCGATCACGTCCTGGCGGGCGCCGCGCGCGGTCACCGCGTCCCGATCGACCAGCCCGCGGCTGCGCAGGTGGCGCCAGATCGCCCGGCGGACCGCCTCGCGGCGGACATTGTCGC
>DASQFO010000343.1:0-3272 GCA_035633095.1 Allosphingosinicella sp.
CGACCCGATCCGAGAGCGCGCCCGCGATGGGCTGCATGCAAATGAACAGGAACAAAGCGGCGGTCATCACCTGGCTCGCCGTCTCGCGGCTGAAGTCCGAGGTGTTGACCAGGAATTTCTGCATGTAGGTCGTGTAGGCATAGAAGGCCAGGGTGCCGCCCGCGGTCAGCGCCATCACCAGCAGCGCCTCCCGTGGGTGGTCGCGGAACAGGTTCCGGCCGCTCGATTTGGGCCGGTCGCTCGCCTTGGCGTTGGTGAAGCTCTCGGTCTCCGCCAGCCGCCGCCTGATGTAGAATACGACCACGGCGAGCAGCGCGCCGATCGCGAACGGGATCCGCCAGCCCCACGCCTCGAGATCCGCCTCGGGCATCGAGAATTGGAGCACCAGCAGCACCGCGAGCGCGATCAGCTGGCCAGCGATCAGGGTGACGTACTGGAAGCTCGAATAGAAGCCGCGGCGCTTGCGCCCCGCCATCTCGCTCAAATAGGTCGCGCTCGCCCCATATTCGCCGCCGACGCTGAGGCCCTGCAGCATGCGCGCGAGCACGAGCACGGCCGGCGCGAGCGGCCCGATCGCGGCATAGCCGGGCACGACCGCGATCATCAGCGAGCCCAGGCACATCAGGCTGACGCTGAGCGTCAGCCCCGCCTTGCGGCCTTTGCTGTCGGAATAGACGCCCATGATCCAGGCCCCGATCGGCCGCATCACGAAGCCGACCGCGAACACCGCCGCGGCGCTCATGAGCTGCGCGGTGCGGTCGCCTTGCGGGAAGAAGACCGGCGCGAAATAGAGCGTGAAGGCGGCGTAGACGTACCAGTCGTACCATTCGACCAGATTGCCGGCGGAGCCGCCGACGATGTTGCGGATGCGGTGCGCGCTCATCCCGTTGCGCATGTCAGTGCCGCTCCCCCGTCGATCCGGTCGATACCGATGACCATCGTGATGCCTTCCCCTTCGTCCAACTCCCTGAACTCGCCCACGGGCGACAGGCGAAAGCCATGGCGGACGAGCGTGTCACGCACGCGTTCCGGCGGCTCGGCGAAGCGGACCTCGAAGGAAGCGACGTCGCTCTCTTCGTAGAAGCTGCGCCTGAGGCCGGTAACCGCGAGCCCATGCCAGCGGCCGGGAAGGTCGAGATCGGCCGTCACTTCGCGGATGTCCGAATTGTGCGCCATCTCACGCCTGCGTTCGAACGTGGGGGTGATCGGCTGCGCGTAACCCGGCACGCTGATCGGCCCGCCGCGTCGGCTTTCGAACGATTGGGGATCGATCCGAACCATCTGTTCCAGGATCGAGGCCAGCGCCGGCTCCCGCGCACAGTCGGCCAGTCGATCGAGGCTCAGCGCCGATCCCAGATCGACCCGGTCGGCCGGAGCCGGCGTCGGCGGCGGTTTCTCGATGGCTTGCTGGGGCGGTGGTGAAGCGGTCGCTTGATCGCCCGCGGCAAGCCGCTGCCGCACAACGACCGTCAGCGCCCCGCCGAGCAGGAGGAGGAGCGCCAGCGCCGCAATCTGGATCGTCTTGCCCATGCCGGGCTCCCCCTCAATAGTCCCGCGACACGCGCACGTTGACGCTTTCGCGGCCGATGGTCGAGATGCTCGACAGCAGCGAGAGCCAGCGGGTGATGTGATATTCGACCGTGGTCGCCGAATAGCCGCGGCCGTCGGTCACCACCTCGACATAGACGCGCCGCCCGAAATATTTGCCGGCGGCGAGCTGGGTCCCGATGCCCTGGGTGACGTCGGCGGGGAGAATGCGCAGCCGATCGAGCCCGACCGTGCGCCGAAAGGCGTTGATCGGGTCGAGCCCGCCGCGCGGATCGTTGAGGCTCGCCACCGCGGCGGCGAGCTGGACCGCCTCGGGCGCCGACAGGTTGGTGATCGAGGTCCCGAACAGGATGCGCGACAAGAGCTCGTCCTGCGGCAGCGCGGGTGTGCTGGCGAAGGTGATCTCGGGCCGCTGGCTGCGCCCGCTGACCCGGATCTGCGCCGAGAGGCCGCGCACCCGCGCCTCGGCGGCGATGTCGAGCTGCGGGTTGACCGGCACCTCGCCGGCGAAGCGGATCGTGCCGCGAATGAGGTCGAAGCGCCGGCCGGCGAAATCATAGGTCCCGCGCAGCAAATCGGCCGAGCCGGTGATCGCGGGCTCGGTGACGGTGCCGGCGACGCGCAAGGCCGCGCGCCACTCGCTGTTCATGCCGAGGCCGGTCACGGTCAGCCGGTTCGGCGCGTTGACGGTCAAGGCGAGCCGCCACGGCGCCACCCGCCGCACCACCGGCCCCAAGGCATCGCCTGGCCGGTTCAATTCGCGCACGTTGAGGCGCGGCACCTGCGCCGCCGCGGTGACGCTGCCCAGCCGGAACCGGCCCTGGGTCATCAGCACGTCGCCCGAGATGGTGCCGCCCTCGCCATCCGAGCGGACCGCGATATCGCCGGTCACCGAGGCGCGGATGTCGTCGCGGTCGAGCAGCCGGGCGTTCTCGGCATGGAGGTCGAAGCGCATGCCGACCCCTTGCGCCGCCGCGAAATCGAGCGCGCCCGTGCCCGAGATCGTGCCGCCGTCGGGCGTCCGCCCCTGGAAGCGCTGGATCTGGAGCTGCGAGCCGCCGAACCGCCCGGTCGATTCCAGCTGGTCAATCACCATGCCGGTGATCGCGCTCTCGAGCCGCGCGCCGGCGGTGCGGACCGAGCCGTTGATCCGCGGATTTTCGAGCGTACCCGACATGTCGGCGCCGATCGCGGCCGGGCCGGAGAGGTCGATCAGCTCGATGCCGGTCAGCCGCCAAAGCGTGTCGGCGGCGCCGTTATAGCGGACTTGCGCCCGCATCGGCGCCCGCGCCAGCCGGTCGTACAGGCTTCCCGAGCCGCCGATCGGCGAGATTCGCGCCTGCGCCCGCCCGATCGTCCGGCCCTCGCTGACCGCGACCGCGCGAAGCATCGCATTGACCCCATCCAGCCGCGCGTTCAGCCCGATGTCCATCGGCCGCGAGGACAGGACCAGCCCGGCCCGCGTCAGCCCGCGCACGCGCACGTTCATGTCGCCGGTCGGCGGCGCCCCGGGCGACGGCGAGCGGTAGCGCACGCTGCCCGACGCGATCCCGCCGAGCCCAAGCCGCGGGTAGGCGATGTCGAGCACGGAGAGCGGCATCGCCTGCAATTGGGCGTCGATCTCGGTGCGCTCGCCGAACAGGCCGGCGAGGCTGGCGCTGCCGCCGGCGAAGTTGAACCTCGTCGGCGCCAGCCGCCAGCCGTCGGGCTGCCAGGTCAGCTCG
>DASQFO010000344.1:0-2104 GCA_035633095.1 Allosphingosinicella sp.
TCGAGACCGCGTCCCTGATGCTCTCGCGGAGCCGCCGTTCGGACACTCCGCCCCCCAGAGCCAGCGACCGACTCAGCATGTCGCATTCGACCTTCGCCCTGAGGAGCAGCCATTGGACGTTGCGGGGATCCCGGGCGGTAAGCCAGTGCGCCCGGTCATACGCCTTGCGCATGAACGGCCTCACATCGGCGCGATTGCCCGCCAGCGCCGACAACCGCGCGACCGATCGCTCGGCGACCGCCAGGCGATAGGCAATCTCGACATTCGCGGGGTCGGCGAGGAACAGCCGCTCCGTGATGCGATATTGTTCAAGGCGCGCAGCCAGGGAGTCCTGCCAAAGTCGGCGGGCGTAAAAACTGTCGGCCAGCCAGCCAAAGGCATTGGCGAGCTCGCGGCGCGCGGCATCTTCGCCGGGGCGGGCGGCCACGGCCCGTTCGAACCATCGCGTCGCTTTTGTAAAGGAAGCCTGCGCCGCGACGGCATCGTGAAGGCCCTCCAGCTGGACCACACCCAGATTCTGCGCGCCCCATCCGACTTCCATCATATAGTCGGGATTGCCCGGTGCGACCGCGATCAGGCGCTCGGCGGCGGCGGCATAGTGCATGTATTGACGCCGCGCCGCGGGCCAATCGCGCCTCAATTCGTGGACGCGTCCCACCCAATACTCGCTTTGCGCATGGGCGAAAATCCGGTTCGGATCCGCGGGTGCCCGGGCAAGCTGTTCATCTGTTGTGCGGTGCGCTTCGCGGAATGCGCCAAGCGCTGCGGGCAGGTTGCCGCGGGCGACGTCGTCCTCGCCCATGGCGAGAAGAACGCGCGCGCGCCGCTCGAGCGATTCAGGGCTGAGTTCGTCCAGTTCCTCCTGCTCCCCATAATAGGCGAGCGCCCGCTCGTTGACGGCGGTCATGATGTCGAGCCTGCCGACGCCCCTCAGCTTCTCGCGCAGATCGGTCAGCATGAACTCCACGAGTCCTTCCGCTTCGGCGCGCTGGCGCTCCGCTTCGCGGAGGGCGTTCAACGCAACCACTGCCAATGCGGCCATGATTAGCATCGCGATCAGCGCCGCGCCCGTGACGGCCATCACGCGGCGGATTCTTCGCGCCGCGTCGCGCTGCACGAGCGCGTCGAGGCCGACGCCGGTGATTCCGGCAACGAGTTTCAGCAGGCCCAAATGCGCACCGTCCCCCTGCGGGCGGAGATCGGTGGCGAGTGGCTCATGCCAGGTGCCGTCGCGGCCGAAGGCGCGCAGCGCTGCGGGGAAGCAGTCGGGCGGATCGCCGTCGAGGATCGCGGCCAGGATCGGCCGGTCGGGATGCAGGCGGCGGAAGGTCTCGATCTCCTCGGCGACCCACAAGGATTCGGCCGAATGCGGCGAGCACAAAACGATCAGCGCGCCCGATTGGGCGAGCGCCTCGCGCACCGTCTCGCTCAAATCGGTGGCGGCGGGCAATTCCTCGCGGTCGCGGAAGATCGGCCACAGCCGCTCGGGCACCGGCCCCCGCGCCGCCTGCGATCCCGCCAGCCGCTTGGGCAGCCGATAGGCTTCGAGCCGGCGGTGGAGCCGGCCGGCGGCGGCCGCGTCCTTGTGGCTGTAGCTGAGGAAGGCCGTGTAGCGGACTTCCGGGCGCATAGGCTCGGCCATCGTCCTTCCCCCCGGTCGGAGCCGCGCGGCTCCGTCTCATTCCCCGAGGAAAAGACTGCCAGAATTGAAGTTCCCGCACAATGATTCGCTAGGCGAAAGCGAATTTCCGCCAGTGTGACGGCCGTCACGCCCAGATCATCGGGCCGGATTTCACGTGTTGCACAAGCAAATGGGACGCAACGATGAAACGACCCCCGGGAGTTTTCCTTCCTAATTGCCCTGGACCAGGAGCTCAACGCTACGCAACGCGGGATCGACGGGGCGGGCAACCGGCACCCGTGGAATTTTAGCCGGGACCGCTCGCCTCGAGGTCGCCGGCGCCGATGCTGGCGGTGCTGGCGCCCTTGGTGCGGTCGGCCAAATGCTCGCCGGTGGCGGCGAAATAGACCATCTCGGCGACGTTGGTGGCATGATCGCCGATCCGCTCGATATTCCTGGCGACGAAGAGGAGATGCGTCGCCG
>DASQFO010000345.1:0-1781 GCA_035633095.1 Allosphingosinicella sp.
GCCGCCGGGGCGTGGCGTAGTCGCGGCGACGACCGGAGTACCGGCCACGCCTCCCTCGGGATCACTCGCAGGCGGCTTCGCGGAAGGCTCCGCCGCGGGCGGCTCAAGGCCAAGGGCGGCGAACCCAGCGGGGGTGATGACGAGGCCGGTTCCGCCGCCAGCGCCATCGTCGGCATCCGCGTCGCGAGGCTTCCATGCCATCTCCGCCACGCCGGTGGTCACGGTGCTGATCATTCCCCGGCGCAGCAGGGAGTTCAGCGTCCGGTCCAGGGCCGCGCCTCTCGCCTTCAGTCCGTCCGGCGGTGGCAAGAGGCTGCCGCCTTCGCGGTTGGCGGCGGCGGAGAGCAGGATGGTCTGGGTGTCGGAAAGCTTGGGCATCGTTCTGTCCTTCGGTTCGAAGGCGGCCCGGTATGGACTGCCTTGTACGATCCGAAGGCCCGGAAGCGATGCGCGCGGGCCGAACCGGCGGGTGTCGTTCGTCGCCAGCAGGAACACTCACGCTCTTCGGCGCCCGGAAGTCCAGCATTGAATTGGAGCCGAACAAGTTCTTCGTGAAGCCGCAGGTTCAAATCGCGGGCAGGATTTGGCCTTGGCCGAACGGCCTAGACTCACAAACCAAGTGCGACACCGGCTATGTCCGGGATCGCCATGGGAACGAGATACAACCACCTCACGCTCGAGGAGAGATGCCGCTTGCGCGGTCTGATGGAAATGGGGCTGGGCGTCAGCGAGATCGCGCGCCGCTTGGGGCGCCACCGGGCCACGATCCACCGCGAGGTGGATCGCAACAGGTGCGCCAACGGCTATCGGCCCGACAGCGCCGCGCGCCGCGCCTGGGCGCGCAAGCTGCGCGGCTCGCGGATCGAGCGCTCCACCCGCCTGCGAACCTACGTCGAGGACCGCCTTGCCATGGGTTGGTCCCCGGAGCGGAACCTGTCCCCGCGAAGGCGGGGATCGCGGGGCGAATGGAGCTGGAGGATCTGGAGCACGCGACCAGCGCGGAGTCCATCTACCGCCACGCCTATAGCGCTGACGGTCGGCGCGCAGGCTTGCCGCGCCTGCTCGCACAGCGCAAGTCAAAGCGCGGACGCCGCCGCCGCAATGGTGCCCGCGAGCCGTCGATTCCAAACCGGACGCCCATCCATCAGAGGCCGACAAAAGCGCATCTTCGCAGCCAGTTCGGTCATTGGGAGGGTGATCTGATGCACTTCCGCCGTCAACGCGACATCCTGCTGACGCTCCAGGAGAGGCGCTCGCGCTTGACGCTGGCCAGGCGTCTTCTCAGCAAAGACGCCGATCTCACGGCCAGCGCCATCGCCGCGGAGCTGAGCGGGCTGCCCGCTAAGGCGCGCCGCACGATCACCCATGACAACGGCGGCGAGTTTGCGCGGCACGAAGCCGTCACCGGCCGGATCGGCCTCCGCGCATACTTCTGCGACCCACATAGTCCGTGGCAGCGTGGTGGGATCGAGAATGCCAACGGCCTTCTCCGCCGCGACCTTCCCCGCAAGACCAGCCTCGCAGGATACACCGATGCCGACATCGACGACGTGATCTGGAACCTCAACTCAACACCGCGAAAATGCCTCGGCTACCGAACTCCGATCGAGGCATTCGCCGCCAACCTCGGTGTCGCACTTGAAATGTGAATCCAGCATCTTCGTCGAAGTGCTGCTTTGCCGTTCCTAGAATCTATGGGTTACCTCTCGGTAAGGGCTGTGGTGAGGATGCCGCCTGCTTGGGTCCGTTGCAATTACTTCGCATCCCACAAGATCGGCAGT
>DASQFO010000346.1:0-5158 GCA_035633095.1 Allosphingosinicella sp.
CTGTGCCGGTAGGTATAGCCGAGCTTCTCGCGCGGCCAGGTCTCGACGCCGCCGTCGCGCAGGACAAGCGTCGCCTCGATCAATATGTCGGCCATTTCGCGGCCGTAAGCGCCGGCGTTCATCCTGACCGCGCCGCCCGCCGTTCCCGGGATGCCGCGCAGGAATTCGAGCCCCGATATGCCGGCGTCGCGCGCTTTGCTCGCCACCGTGATGCCCATCGCCCCGCCGCCGACGCGCACCCTGTTGCCCGGCTCGACGCCGACCTTGGCGAGCGCCTTGGGCAGCCGCACGACCACGCCCGGCACGCCGCCGTCGCGCACGATCAGGTTCGAGCCGACGCCCACGGCGAGCACCGGCATGGCGGGATCGAGATCGCGCAGAAAGTGCGCCAGATCCTCGACGCTCGCGGGCTTGACCAGCCATTCGGCCGGGCCGCCGGTGCGGAACCAGATGAAGTCGGCCAGGCTGCCGCCGCGCTCGGCGCTCCCCTGAAGGCGCGGCAAGTCCATGACGCCGCTCATTGGGCCGCCCTCGCCGCCTTGATGGCGTCGGCGAGGCCCGCGGCCCATTTGGTGATGTCGCCGGCGCCAAGGCAGATCACCATGTCGCCCGGCGCGGCGAGGTTGCAGAGCTGGAGGCAGACGTCGTCGGCGTCGGCGACGACCTGCGCGCCCAAATGGCCGCGCTCCTTCATGCCGGCGACCAAAGCCTCGCTGGTCGCGCCCTCGATCGGCGCCTCGCCGGCCGCGTAGACCGGCGCCACAAGCACCAGATCGGCGTCGTTGAACGCGCCCTGGAACTCGGCCATCAGATCGTGGAGCCGGGTGTAGCGGTGCGGCTGGACGACCGCGATCACCCGCCCCGCCGCCCCCTCGCGCGCCGCCGAGAGGACGGCCGCGATCTCGACCGGATGGTGGCCGTAATCGTCGATGATGGTGACGCCGTCGACCTCGCCGACCTTGGTGAAGCGCCGCTTGACGCCGCCGAACTTGTCGAAGCCGTGGGCGATCACCTCGTCGGTTATGCCCATCTCGACGGCGACGCCGATCGCGGCCAGCGCGTTCTGGACGTTGTGCCGCCCGGGCATGGGCAGCGCGATGCCGGCGATCGTGCGAACCTCGCCGCTGCGGCCGCGAACCGAGACGTCGAAGCGTGTGCCGCCCGGCACCGGCACCAAATTCTCGCCGCGTATGTCGGCCTGCGCCGCGAAGCCGTAGGTGACGACGCGGCGGTCGCGCAGCCGCGGGATCAGCGACTGCACCTCGGGATGGTCGACGCAGAGCAAAGCGGCGCCGTAGAAGGGCACATTCTCGACGAACTCGACGAAGGCGTCCTTGACCGCCTCGAACGAGCCGTAATGTTCGAGATGCTCGGGGTCGATGTTGGTGACGACCGCGATCGTGCCGTCGAGGCGCAGGAAGCTGCCGTCGCTTTCGTCGGCCTCGACCACCATCCATTCGGATTTGCCGAGCCGCGCGTTCGAGCCGTAGGCGTTGATGATGCCGCCGTTGATCACCGTCGGGTCGATGCCGCCGGCGTCGAGCAGGGCCGCGATCATCGAGGTCGTCGTCGTCTTGCCGTGCGTCCCCGCCACCGCGACATTGAGCTTGAGGCGCATCAGCTCGGCCAGCATCTCGGCGCGCTTCACAACCGGAATGCGCCGCTCATAGGCCGCGACGACCTCGGCATTGTCCTTCCCGATCGCGGTCGAGGTCACGACCACGGCGGCGTCGCCGAGATTGTCGGGGCTGTGGCCGAGCGCAATCGGTATCCCCAGTTTCCTGAGGCCTTCCACGACATAGCCCTCGGCGACGTCGGAACCCTGCACCTTGTACCCCAATATGTGCATCACCTCGGCGATGCCCGACATGCCGATGCCGCCGATGCCGACGAAGTGGATGGTGCCGATCTCCTGGACCACGCCCTTCATGCCGGCACCGCCCCGGGCATTGCGCGGAGCACGTCCGCGCGCACGAAATCGGGATCGGCGCCGGGATCGCGCCCGGTCCGCTCGACGAGGTCGGCGAGGTCCCTGGCCGCGTCGGGCCGGCCGGCGCTCTTCGCCAGCTCGGCGACCTTGGCGAGCGAGGCCGGCTCGAGGCCCAGTTTCTGCATCTGCTTGGCGAGCTCGGTGGGCGTGAATTTGGGCTGCGCGATCAACCGCGCGCCGCCGGCCCTCGCCATTTCGCGGGCGTTGAAGGTCTGGTGGTCGTCGGTCGCGCTCGGCAGCGGGACCAGGATCGCGGGGCGGCCCGCCGCGGTCAGCTCGGCGATGGTCGAGGCGCCGGCGCGGGCGATGACGAGGTGCGACCAGGCCAGGCGCGCGGGCAGGTCCGGCAAATAGGTGGCGAGATCGGCCGGGATGCCGAGCGCCGCATAGCGCGCCCGCACCTTGTCGATATCCTCCTCGCGGCATTGCTGGGTGACCTGCAGCCGGCGCCGGAAATGCTCGGGCAGCAGCGCCAGCCCTTCGGGCACCACGTCGGACAGGATCGAGGCGCCCTGGCTGCCGCCGGTCACCAGCACCCGGAAGATGCCGTCGTCGGTCAAAGGCGGGAACGGCTGGTCGCGCAAGGCGCGGACCTCGTCGCGAACCGGGTTGCCGACCAGATGGACCTTGTCCGCCGCCTTGGCCGACAGCCGCTGCACATTTTTGTAGGCGGTCGCGATCGCATCGACCTTGCTTGCCATCAGCCGGTTGACCCGGCCGAGCACGGCATTCTGCTCGTGGATCAGGGTCGGGATCCGGTCGCGTCGCGCCGCGAGCAAAGCCGGAAAGGCCGGATAGCCGCCGAAACCGATCACGGCCGACGGCAGGAAGGTCTCGTAAAGCCTGAGCGCCATCGTGCGGCCGGTGGCGATCGCGCGCGCTGCCCTGAGCCAGCCGACCGGGCCGCCGCTCAACCTTCCCGCCGGGAGGATGTGCACCTGCACCTTGTCGAACAGCCCCGGGATGCGGGCGCCGCGATCGTCGGTGACCAAAGCCACCCGATGGCCGCGCGCGAGCAGCTCCTCGGCGAGCGCATGGGCCGGGACCATGTGCCCCCCGGTGCCGCCCGCGGCGAGGACGTAGTGGCGCGACATCATCGCATCCCTCGCCAGGTCACGACATAGGGCGCGCCGAGCAGATGCGGGTTGCGGCGGCTGAAAGCGAGCAGCAGCCCGAAGCCCATCGCCAGCGCGATCATCGAGGAGCCGCCATAGGAGATGAAGGGCAAAGTCATGCCCTTGGACGGCGCGATATGGACGTTGACCGCCATGTTGATCAGGGCCTGCAGCCCGAACTGGCAGACCAGGCCCGCGGTGGCGAGGACGAGGAACTTGTCCTCCTCGCTCAGCAGCCGGACCAGCACCCTCACCACGATCGTCATGTAGAGGATGGCGATGGCGAGGCAGGCGATGATGCCGAATTCCTCGCCGATCACCGAGAAGATATAGTCGGTGTGCGGCTCGGGCAGCGAGAATTTGCGCGTGCCCGCGCCCGGCCCGACCCCGAACAGCCCGCCCGCGGTCAGCGTCCGCAAGGCCGATTCCACCTGATAGGTGTCGCCTTCGGAGAAGAGGAAGCCGTCGATCCGCTGCGTCGCGACGTCGTAGAAGAAATAAGCGAGGACGATCGCGGCGAAACAGGCGGCCCCGAGGACATAGAGGAAGCGCATCGACGCCCCCGACAGCGCGATCAGCAGCACCCAGGCCGCGACGAAGATCACGGTCTCGCCCAGGTTCGGCTGGCGCATCAGGAGCAAGGCGACGATTCCGGTCAGCACCGCGGTCAACGGCACCACCGGCAGCGAGCTGTCCTTCTCTTTCAACGCGAGCAGCCAGGCGATGGTGACGATGAACAGGGGCTTCAGGAATTCCGACGGCTGGAACTGGGTGAAGCCGATCCCGAGCCAGCGCTGCGCGCCGTTCACTTCGTGGCCGAAAATCGGCACCAGGAAGAGGAGGCCCACGAAAAAGGCCGCGCCCGATATGCACAGGCGCCGCGCGGCCGGCTTGGTCAGCATCGAGACGCCGATCATCACCGGCACGGCGAGCATGATCCAGACCAGCTGGCGGTAGAAATAGTAAAGCGGCGGGAAGCTGACGCCGCCGCCCGAATAACGCTGGCCGGCGGCGGGCGAGGCCGCGGCGACCGCTATCAGCCCGATCGCGATCAGCACCGCGGCCAGCACCAGCAGGACCTTGTCGATCTCCCAGAACCAGCGCCCCGTCGTGCTCCGGTCCGAGCGCCCGAGCCGCGCCGGCAGGTTGCCGCGGAAGGGTTGGACGACGCTCATACCAAGGCCTCCACCGCGGCGCGGAAGGCATCGCCCCGCGCCTCATAATCCCGAAACTGGTCGAACGAGGCGCAGGCCGGCGACAGCAAGACGACGTCGCCCGCGCGCGCCGCCCCCGCGGCCTCGCCGACCGCCGTCACCAGCAACTCGCATTCCCTGACCGGCACCCGTCCCTCCAGCAGCCGCGCGAACATCGGCCCCGCCTCGCCGATCGTGTAGGCGGCGCGGACGTGGCCGAGCTGCTCCGCGCACGGCCCCAGATCCTTGGTCTTGGCGAGCCCGCCGACAATCCAGTGGATATACGGATAAGCGGCGAGCGCCGGCGCGGTCGAATCGGGGTTGGTCGCCTTCGAATCGTTGACGAACAGGATGCCGCCCCGCTCCGCCACCCGCTCCATCCGGTGCGGCAGCCCGGGATAGGTGCGCAGCCCCGTCTCGATCGTGTGCCGGGAAAGTCCCAGCACTTGGCATGCGGCAATTGCAGCCGCAGCATTCTGGGCGTTGTGGGGCCCCTGCAGCGCGGGCCAATTGGAGTGGTCCGCGTTCGCCCTTTCTTCGGGGACGATCGCGACATGCTCGGGCGATTGCATTTCGAACAGGCGGCGCTTCGACGCCGCATAGGCCTCGAAGCTGTCGTAGCGGTCGAGATGGTCGGGGGTGATGTTCAAGAGGACCGCGACGTTGCAGTCGAGGCTGTAGGTCAAATCGATCTGGTAGCTCGACAATTCGAGCACATAGACGCCGCCTTGCGGAAGCGGGTCCTGGGCGAGGATGGGCAGCCCGATATTGCCGCCCATCGCCGCCGGCACGCCTGCGGTTCTCAGGATGTGGTGAATCAAAGCGGTCGTCGTCGACTTGCCATTGGTGCCGGTGATCCC
>DASQFO010000347.1:0-2123 GCA_035633095.1 Allosphingosinicella sp.
CGCCGGCGAGGTCGCGCGGCTCGACAACGTTCAGGGCGATATCGACGCGCTCGCCGACCGGATCGCGGGGGTCAGGACCTGGGCCTATATCGCCCATCGCGCCGATTGGCTCGCGGAGCCGCAGGCGATGGCGGAGCGGACGATGGCGGTCGAGGAGAAGCTTTCCGACGCGCTCCACGAGCGGCTCACCCAGCGCTTCGTCGACCGGCGCACCTCGGTCCTGATGCGCGACGTCGGCAAGAAGGGCGCCGGCGAATTCCCGGTCCTGATCGACGCCGAGGGCGAGGTCAGCGTCGGCTCCTATGCGATCGGGCGGCTTCAGGGCTTCGCCTTCGAGGTCGATCCAAGCGCCCGTCATGCGGATAGGAAGATGCTCCTCGCCACAGCCGAGCGCCGCCTCGGCGGCGAATATGAAAAGCGCGCCGCCGCTTTGGTCGCCGACAGCGACGAGAATTTCGCGCTGCGCACCGAGCCGGGCCATCCCGTCGCCATCCTCTGGCGCGGCCACGACGTGGCCAAGCTCGGGCCGGGCAAGAATCTGCTCTCCCCGCGCATCGCGCTGGACCGGCGCATCGACCGCGTCTCGGACAAGGGCCGCGAAGCCGTGATCCTGCGGCTCAAGGATTGGCTGCGCGCCCAGGCCGAGGCGGTGCTTGGGAACCTGCGCGCCGCCGGCCGCTTTGCCCAGGAGCCGGCCGCGGCGCCGGCGGTGCGGGCCCTGCTCGCCATGCTCGTCGACGAGGGCGGGATCGTCGCGCGCGACGCGGTCGCCGGGCCGCTCGCGGCGCTCGACCGGGAGCAGCGGCGCGCCGTGACCCGGCTCGGCGTCAGGATCGGCGCCCTGGACCTGTTCATGCCCGCCGTGCTCAAGCCCGAGGCGATGCGCTGGCGCGCCGCTTTCCGCGCCGCCGCGGCGGACGATGCCATGCCCGCGCTGCCGCCGCCCAATTCGGTGGTGTTGCCGACGCCCGCCGACCGCGCACTGCTCGGCCGCCTGGGCTTTCGCGCCGCGGGCCCGCAAATGATCCGGGTCGACATGGCCGAACGGATCGCGGCCCATGCTCACGAAGCGCGCTCGGTCGATGCCGCTTTGGTCACCTCGCTCGGCCTCAAGCCCGAGACGCTCGCCGGGCTGATGCGCGACATCGGCTTCGCGCCCGGGGAGGCGGCGGGCTGGGTCTGGCGCGGCCGCGAACGGCGCCGGCACGCGCGCACGCCGAAGCCCGAATCTCCGCATTTCGCGGCGCTGGCGGGTCTCAAGCGTGGCTGAGAGCCTCAGGCTCGACAAGTTCCTCTGGTTCGCCCGCATCGCGAAGACCCGCGCTCTCGCCCACGAGCTGGCGGAAAAGGGCCGCATCCGCCTCAACGGCCGCGTGATCGACCGCGCCCACGCTCCGGTGCGCGCCGGCGACGTGCTGAGCTTCGCCCGGCGCGGCGAGGTCCGCGTGCTCCGCATCGAGGCGCTTCCGGCCCGGCGCGGGCCCGCGGCCGAGGCGCGGGCGCACTATTGCGAATTGACGCGCGCGCCGGGCGGGGATTAGGGACGGCTCAGGGGAGAGCGTGAAGCATATGACCTACGTCGTCACCGATGCCTGCATTCGCTGCAAATATATGGACTGCGTCGAGGTCTGCCCCGTCGACTGCTTCTACGAGGGCGAGAACATGCTCGTCATCAACCCTTCCGAATGCATCGATTGCGGCGTCTGCGAGCCCGAATGCCCGGCCGAGGCGATCCTGCCCGACACCGAGGCGGGGCTCGAAAAGTGGCTCGAGGTCAACACCGCCTATTCCGCCGAATGGCCCAACATCACCCGCAAGAAGGACAGCCCCGCCGACGCCGACGAGCATAAGGGCGAGGAAGGCAAGTTCGAAAAATATTTCACCGCCGAGCCGGGCGCGGGCGATTGATTCGCCCGTCGCCGATCCCGGCGATTCTGCTCAGCGTGCTGCGCATCGTCTCGGGGCTGATCTTCCTCGAGCACGGCACCCAGAAGTTCCTCGGCTTTCCGCCCGGCGAGATGGCGGGGAGCGGGCTCGGCTTCCCCAATCTCGGCGCCTATGCGGGGATCGTCGAGATCGCCTGCGGCCTTTTGATCGCGATCGGCCTGTTCACCCGGCCCGCG
>DASQFO010000348.1:0-4284 GCA_035633095.1 Allosphingosinicella sp.
GCCCCTGCACCACGAAATTGCCGAACACCTCGACCAGGATATGGCCGGCGATCATCGCCACGAACAGCCGGGTCGCGAGGCTGAACGGGCGGACCATGAACGAGATGAACTCGATCGGGACGATCAGCAGCTTGAGGACAAATGGCGTGCCGTGCGGCACGAACAGCGAGAAGAAGCGCAGCTTGTGCCGCCAGAAGCCGGTGATCAGCACGATCGAGAAACTGATGATCGCTATCACCCCTGTGATCGTGAACTGGCTGGTTACGGTGAAAGGATGCACCCCGACCAGCGCGAACGGCATCAGGCCGAGCATGTTGGCCGTGAAGATGAACATGAAGATCGTGAACACCCAAGGGACGAATTTCCGCCCCTCCGGGCCGACGCTGGTCGAGAGCATCGAATCTATGAATCCGGTGACTCCTTCGACCGCGGCCTGCCAGCGGCCGGGGACGAGCTCGCGCTTCATCCCACCCATCATGAACAGCCAGATCAGCGCCAGCACGATCAGCATCCACAGCGCGCTGTTAGTGAAGACAAACGGCGAACCGTCCAGATTGCCCGCCAGCGGGCTGATCTGGAACTGATGCATCGGATCGATTCTGCTGGTCGCCGCCACTCTTAACGTCCCTCACCCGTCATTTCGGGCCTTGCTGCGAAATCTTCCAAACTTCCCATATGGCGACGCCGAAGCCGACGAACACCATCACCACCCAGGCGCCCCTGGTCCCGGCGAAGCTATCGATCGCATAGCCGATCAGCGCGCAGCCGAGCGGATAGCCGACCAGGACCGAAAGGACGCGATAGCCGGGCGAGCGATAATAAGGCGCCGCGCCCGTTCCGTTCCCGCCGGTCCGCTTCGCCTCCCCTGCCGCCTGCGCCTGCCGGAGCCGCTCGTCGAGCGAGGCCAGCCGCGCATCCTGGGGAGACTTCGGGTCCTGCCAGGGCTCGCTTTCCGCCATGCCGTCCTTCGATGTGCGGCCGCGCCTCAAGAAGCGGGCAGCGGTGAGGTGGGACATGCCGGCGAACGAACCCGCCAAGGCGCGGTTCCTTTAGGAAGCGGCCCGGGCCAAGTCAACACGTTGCGGCGGTGCAGCAAACCGGGCTGCCCGTCCCCGCGACCGAAAGACGACGGCGCTAGCCGCAGTGGCCGGGGCGCGGCACCGGCTCGCTGCCGTTGCGGCGGCGCCAGACGCCGTCGGTCAGCCGGTAATATTGGTTGGGCGCCACGCGGCCGGCGAAAATCTGGCAGGCGGTGGCGGCGGCGACCTCCTCGATCGTCGCGCCGCGCGTCGAGGCGAGCTGGGTGTAGGCGGCCCGGCGCTGGATGTTGATCGATTCCATCTGGGCGCGAACGTTCGCCGGCGCGCTGCCGGAGACGAGGCCGAGATAGCCGTCGGCCTGCTCGCCGACCAGGCCGGAGCCGCGCAACTGGCCCGCCGCGTCGGCCTGGAACGCATAGGCCTTGGTGCCGGCGATCACGGCGATGCCGATACCGGCGGCGATAAGCAATTTCATGCGGCGGGTCATTAGAACACTCCTGGGTTGTTCTGGATCAGCTCCTGCGCATCGCGCTGGAGCCGGACCACCACCTCCTGACGGATGGTGATGTTGAGATTGATCTCGATCGGCCGCTCGGGCGCCGCCACGCTAACGCAGCCGGAAAGCCCGGCGGCGAGTGCGGCGGCAAGCAAAGTGGCTGTGATCCTCTCCATTCCTTTCCGGCTCGCATCGCGAACCCATTTCGTCAAGTTCGGCTCTCTCATCGCACGGGCTCGCTTTCCTCAGGCTGAACGGTTGGAACGGGCGTCGGGCCGGGGCCTGTCCCCGTTTCGAGCAGCTGCGGCAACGCGGCTCGGATCAGCTCGCTGGGGTCCTCGAACGAGCGCGCGGTCGCGATCAGGGCGCGGAATCGGCCCTGGATGCGGATGTTGAAGTGAAACGGGACGCGGGCGAGTTGGCCGAGGACCCGGCCGACGACGATGCCGCTGAGCCCGCCCGAGCGCCGGCGCGCGACCGACGCATCGCGGGCGAGCCCGTCCATGTTGATCCGGGTCAGGAACTCGCCGTCGAGCGCGCCGTCCAGATTGATCTCGAGCCGGCTGTAGCGCAGCGACTTCAGCGCGTCGAAGGCGAGCACGCCATAGGCGCCAAGGTCGCGGTCGCTGAGCTCGCCGACATAGGACAGGGTTCCGCCGCCCTGGCGCGCGGCGAGCCGGCCGCCGACGATGCGGCCGCCGCGCTCGGTGAACTGCATCGGCACGATCCCGTCATAGGTGCCGGTCGCGGCGATGTTGCTGAACTCCATCAGTTGGATGAAGCGCGCGGCGTCGAGCGCCTCGATTTCGAAGGTCAGATATTTGGTCGATTCCTGCGAGAAATCGAGCGTGGTCGGCCTGAGCGTCAGCGTGCCTCCGGCGAGCGGCCAGCGCGCGCTCTCGACCGCGATCCGATAGTTCGGCCGGATCTGGTAGCGGACGACGCCGTCATAGACGTCGATGCCGGCGCGGATCAGGCGAACCCGCGCCTCCTGGCCCGGTGCGCTGGCGAGGCCGAGGAGGTCGGTGAAATGGATTTGCGTCGCCAGCCCCTCGACCGGCCCGAACGGCGCGGCGAGGTTCATGTCCTGGGTGCCGAAAGTGCCGGTGCTGCGCACGCCGCCCGCGTCCCATTCGATCCGCCCCCGGCCGCTGACCGCCCCCTCGACCAGCGCGACCACGCCGATCGTCAAGGGGGTCAGCGCCTCGGGCTGGAGCCCGCGTGGCGCGAAGCGCAACGCGTCGACGTCGATCACCGCATGGCCGGCGCCGCTGCCGAGATCGTGGTCGATCGTCGTCAGCGCGACGCGCGTGCCGCTGGCGGGATGGTTGAGCGAGCCCGCCGCGTGGATGCGGTTGTCGATCAGGGTCAGCCGGAAATCGTCGCTCGCCAGCGGATGAAAGCGGACCGGCGCCTGGCGGTCGGCGACAAGGAGCCGGCCCGCGACCGCGAGATTGCCGCGCTCGAAGCGCCAGGCGCCGCGCCCTTCGCTGACCAGCAGCGGCACGTTGGCGAGCTCGCCGGCGAGGCCGCCATAGCCCCCGGCGATGCCGTGGGCATTGAAGCGGCCGCTTAAACGGGCGAGGTCGAGCCGGTTGACGCCGCTCGCGGTGCGCAGGCGCACGGCGAGCCGCGTGGCGGAGAGGCTCTCCAGGTCGACCCGCAGCCGGTCCGCCGCCAGCGTGATCGGCGAGGCGCCGAGCCGTCCGGCAAAGCGCGGCGCGCGCAGCTCGGCGCCGCCTTCGAGGCCGCGCGTCCCGCTCCTCAGCATGGCGCGCCCGACCGGGCAAAGCGCGAGGCGCGCGGCGCCGAGGCGCAAATTCTGCACCTGAAGGCCGCGCAAGGCTCCGGTGACGCAGCCCTCGCCGAGCGCGAAGCCGTCCGCGCCGAAACGGCCGGTCAAGGGCAGCGTCAGTCCCTCGACCCGACCGCCGCCGAACGGGCCGTCGATCACCGCCACTGATCGGAAGCTGGTGCGGCCGCCGGGCGCCGCGGTGAAGGCGATGTCGCCGAACGCCAGCCGTGCCCCGCCCGCCGCCATCGGCGCGATCCGGCCGCTTCCCTCGATCGGGCCGCCGACGCGCGGCTGGTTGAGCACGAAGCGCGCATCGGGGAAGCCGCCGCCCGATAGAGCGAAGCCGCCGTTGACGCCGAAATCGCCCGAGGGCCACGAATAATCGATGCCCTCGCCGCCGGTGGCAAGCAGCCGCGCCCCGCTCCGGCTCTCGATGCGAAGGCGGTGGAAATTGAGCGCCCCGCTGCCCGGGCGAACGGCCAGCCGCAGCCGGGACGAGGCGTCGGCGCCGCCGCGCCCGGCCCGGAGCAGCGCATCGGCGAGCGAGGCCGCGATCGGCCCGACCGGCGTGCCGCGCGCGCCGCGCAAGCCGCCGGCGATCGCGGCCAGCCTATCGCCCTCTATGGTGAGCTGCCGGGCTTCGATCGCTCCCTCGAACGACACGCCCTGCGGTCGCGCAATGCTGTAGCGGCCGTCCAATCGGGTCCGCGCCGCTCGGAAGGCGCCTGCCGACGCGTCACCGGAGACGAGCTCGAGATTACCAACCGTCTCCCGGGCATTGCCGGCGAAGGTCAGGCGGCCCTGGAAGTTCGACAGGCTCTGCCCGCCGGCGCGGAGCCGGGAAACGCGCATCGCGGTCGACCCGCGCCACGAATCGAGCGCGGGCTCGAACCGGCTGCGCAGCGCCAGCAGCGGCCGCTCGACGACAAGATCGCTCCCGCAGCGGACGCGCC
>DASQFO010000349.1:0-2065 GCA_035633095.1 Allosphingosinicella sp.
GGTTTCGGGGGCTTTGGGCATGGCGGGACTCCACTGTTGAAGGGTTTAGTCAGCAACGATGGCGGGGGATGGCCGGTTCCGCCGCCGCGCCGAGCCGTTGGCTCAGGGTGACGAGCGCCGCGAATGCGCCCCGGCCGCGGCCGGCGTCAGGCCCGGTATCCGGCGACCGCGGCCGCCTCGTATCTGCCGATTTCGCGGAGCGGGGTCAGCGCGGCGTCGACCGCGAACTGCACGGTCTCGGCCAGGCTGGCGACGCCGAGCTCGACCTTCATGCCGGCGCGATGCATCTCGACCGTGCGCGGGCTGAGCCCGAGCCGGCGCGCGATCTCCTTGTTGGACAGCCCGTCGAGCACGCCCTGCAATATCTCGCGCTGGCGCGGCGTCAGGCGCTGCAGCCGCGCCGCGGCGAGCGCCGCGTTGCGGCGACCGGCGCTCGTGCCCGGCGGCGCCAACGCCCGGGCCGCCGCTTCGAGCAGATCTTCGTCGCCGACCGGCTTTTCGACATAGTCGACGGCGCCGAGCTTCATGGCGCGCACGACGGACGGGAGATCGCGATAAGCGCTCATCGCCACCACCGGCAGCGCGTTGCCGCGCCGGGCGAGCTCCTCGAGGACGTCATGGCCGCTCATCCGGGGCATGCGCAGGTCGAGGAAGATGCAGCCCCGCTGCAGGTCGCAATCGCGTAAGAGCTCGCCGCCGCCGCTATAGATCCGCGGCGAATATCCGTGATTGGAGAGCAGGTAGCTCAGCCTGGCCCGGACCAGCTCGTCATCGTCGACAATGTGGACCAGCCCGGTCATGCCGCACGCCCGGCCGCGAGCGCGTCGGACGGCGGCGTCGTCGCCCCCAGCGCCTCCACCAGCCTGCCGATCGCGCGCGTTGCCCGGGCGTTTCGCCCGCTCGCGCCGCCGCCCGCGATCGCCTTCATCTCGGCGTCCACCTGCTGCGCGATCCTGCCCAGCGGCGCGCGTCCGAACATGCCCGCGGTCCCCGCCAGCACATGCGCGATCCCCGCGGCTTCGCGGATCAGCTGCGCCGCCGCCTCGCCCCGCGCCCCGGCAAGCTCGGCGGTCAGCTCGATCAGCCGCGCGCGCGATTTCCTGAGCCTGGTCTCGAAGCGGTCGGCGATCGACACCGTCTCCAGCGCGCCGAATCCGGTCGGAGGCGCGGGAGACTGGGCGATATCGCCCCACAGCTCCACCGCCTGCTTGAGCTGGGCGAACCCGCTCGGCTTGGCGATGTGATCGTCCATCCCGGCGTCGCGGCACTCCTGCATCTCGGTCGCGAATGCGTTGGCGGTGAGCGCGACGATCGGAATCGTGGCCGCCCTGCCGCCGAGCGACCGGATCGAACGGGTCGCGGTCAGACCGTCCATCACCGGCATCTGCACGTCCATCAGGATGAGGTCCCAGGCGTCGGGCTCCAGTTCGAGCCGGCACGCCATCGCCAGCGCTTCGGCTCCGTTCCTGGCCAGATCGACCCTGTGGCCGAGCCGGTTGAGCATCTCGGTGATCAGCTCCTGGTTGATGTCGATGTCCTCGACCAGGAGGATCGACGCCTGCCGCCGGATCGGCTTGTCGAGGCCGGCAATCGCCGCGGGGTCCGCTCCAGCGGGCCCGACGCCTGCAAGCGCGGGCGCGAAGACCTCGTCCAGGGGAAGCGTGAGCGTGACCATTGTTCCTTCATCCTCCCGGCTCTCGAGTGCGATGGTTCCGCCCATCAGGCCCGCCAGGCTGCGGCTGATGCTGAGGCCGAGACCCGAGCCGCCGAAGCGGCGCGAGACCGAGGCGTCGGCCTGCACGAACGCGTCGAAGATCGCCGCCTTGCGTTCGTCGGCGATGCCGACTCCGGTGTCGGCGACCTTGACCGATATGATCCGCTTGCCGGTGGACCCGCGCGCCTCGGCGAGCGTCACGGTGACCGTACCCTTGGTGGTGAACTTGACCGCGTTGCCGAGCAGGTTGAACAGGACCTGGCGGAAGCGCAGGCTGTCGATCAGCACGCTTTCCGGGAAGCCGTCGGCGAAGGCGACCTTAAGAGCGAGGCCCTTCTGCTCGGCGGCCGG
>DASQFO010000350.1:0-5361 GCA_035633095.1 Allosphingosinicella sp.
GAATTCGGTCGACGTCGGCGAGGGCGACGCCGAGCAGCTGATCCGCCTCGTCGACCAGCTCGAGGAAGATGACGACGTCCAGACCGTCTGGGGCAATTACGAAATGTCCGACGCGGTTCTGGAGAAACTGGCATAAGGGCAAGGAGGGGAGGGGCTGACATGCTGATCATCGGCCTCGATCCGGGCCTGGGCTGCACCGGCTGGGGCGTGATCGCGGCCGACGGCAATCGGCTGAGCCATGTCGCCAACGGACAGGTCAGGACCGATCCCAAGCAGGATTTGCCGGCGCGGCTGGTGCGGCTCGAAGAGGAATTGGGCCGGGTGATCGACGCCCACGGGCCCGCCGAGGCCGCGGTCGAGGAGGTGTTCCTCAACGAGAACCCGCAATCGACGCTCAAGCTCGGCCAGGCGCGCGGCGTCGTGCTGCTCGCCGCCGCCCGGCGCGGGCTTCAAGTCGGCGAATATGCGCCGCGCCTGGTCAAGAAGGCCGTGGTCGGCACCGGCGGCGCCGGGAAGGACCAGGTCCACTTCATGGTCCAGCGGCTGCTTCCGGGCGTCGCGATCTCGGGCGCCGACGCGGCCGACGCGCTCGCGGTCGCGATCACCCATGCCCACCATCTCGCCAGCCGCCGCGCGCTCGGGAACGCGGCATGATCGCCAAGCTTCGGGGGCTGCTCGACGGCTTCGGCGCCGATCATGCGATTATCGACGTCGAGGGCGTCGGCTATCTGGTCTTCGCCTCGAGCCGCACGCTTTCCGCGCTCGGCGCGATCGGCGACGAGGTCGTGCTCCACACCGAGATGCTGGTCGCCGAGGACATGATCAGGCTGGTCGGCTTCTCGACCGCCGCCGAGCGCGACTGGTTTCGGCTGCTGACCTCGGTCCAGGGCGTCGGCGCACGGGTCGCGCTCGCCATCCTGTCGGCGCTTGCCGGCGACGAATTGCACCGCGCGGTGGCGAGCGGCGACAACGGCATGATCGCGCGCGCGCAAGGGGTCGGCCCCAAGCTCGCCCAGCGCATCGTCCACGAACTCAAGGACAAGACCGGCAGCATCGCGCTCGGCCCAGGCGGCCCGGCGATTCCGGCGGGCGGCAACGCTCAGGACGCGCTCTCCGCGCTCGCCAATCTCGGCTTCCGCCCGTCCGAAGCCGCCGCCGCCGTCGCCAAGGCGGAAGCCGAAGTCGGTCCCGACGCGGGCCTTGACCTCCTCGTCCGCGCCGCGCTCAAGAAGGCGGCGCGATGACCGACCCCGAACGCATCATCACCGGCGACCGGCGGCCCGAGGATGTCGACGCGGCTTTGCGGCCCAAGACGCTCGACGAATTTATCGGGCAGCAGGCGGCGCGCGACAATCTGCGTGTGTTCATCGAGGCCGCCAAGGGCCGCGGCGACGCGCTCGACCATGTCCTGTTCTTCGGGCCGCCGGGGCTGGGCAAGACGACGCTGGCGCAGATCGTCGCGCGCGAGCTAGGCGTCGGCTTCCGGGCGACGTCGGGGCCGGTGATCGCCAAATCGGGCGATCTCGCCGCCCTGCTCACCAATCTCGAGGATGGCGACGTCCTCTTTATCGACGAGATCCACCGGCTCGCGCCCGCGGTCGAGGAAATCCTCTATCCGGCGATGGAAGACAGGATGCTCGACCTCATGATCGGCGAGGGCCCCTCGGCACGCTCGGTCCGCATCGACCTGCCCAAATTCACGCTGATCGGGGCCACGACGCGGCATGGGCTGATCACGACGCCGTTGCGCGACCGCTTCGGCATTCCGGTCCGGCTCACTTTCTATTCGGTCGAGGAGCTCGAGCAGGTGGTGCGCCGGGTGGCGCGGTTGCTCGGCCTTGGCCTGACCGAGGATGGCGCCAGGGAGGTCGCCCGCCGGGCGCGGGGGACGCCGCGCGTCGCCGGCCGCCTGCTCCGCCGGGTCCGCGATTTCGCGCAAGGCGCGGGCGATGCCGAGGTGAGCGCCAAGGTCGCCGATTCGGCGCTGACCCGGATGGAGGTCGACCAGCTCGGCCTCGACGCGATGGACCGGCGCTACCTTTCGATGATCGCCGACATCTACAAAGGCGGCCCGGTCGGCGTGGAGACGCTCGCCGCCGGCCTTTCGGAGCCCCGCGACACGATCGAGGAAGTGATCGAGCCCTACTTGATCCAATTGGGCCTGATCGCGCGGACCGCGCGCGGCCGCTGCCTCAACGGCCCGGGCTGGACCCACCTCGGCCTGCCGATGCCCAAGGGGCAAAGCGGCCTGTTCGACGCGAAATGAAGGGAAACACGATGAAAAAGCTGCTCCTGCTCCTGAGCCTCGCCGCCGCGCCCGCGCTTGCGCAGCCGCCCGCGGCGCCGGTGCCCGTGCCCGCGCCGGCTCCGGCTCCGGTCGCCGTCGACTATGCCGTTCCGGCGAACTGGCTCTGCCTGCCCGGCCGCCAGGATGCGTGCGGCCAGCCGCTGCCGACAACGATCCTCAACACCGGCGGCTATGGCCCGATCGAGCAGGTGGCGCCCGCGCCGCCGCCGCCGGCCGACTGCTTCTATGTCTACCCCACGGTGTCGCGCGATGCCGGGCTCAACAGCGACATGGAGGCGGGGATGGAGGAGCTGGGCGCCACCGCGGTCCAGTTCGCGCGCTTCCGCACGGTGTGCCGAACCTACGCGCCCCTCTACCGGTCGGCCACGGTCAGCGCGATCGGGGCGGCTCTCGCCGGCCAGGATCCGGCGCCTTGGTTCAATCTGGCCTATGGCGACGTGCTCGCTTCCTGGCGCCATTACCTCCGCCACCACAATCAAGGCCGGCCGTTCGTGCTGATCGGCCACAGCCAGGGCAGCATCCACCTGATCCGGCTGCTCGCCTCCGAGATCGAGGGCCGGCCCGAAGCGGCGCGGATGCTCTCGGCCATGCTGATCGGCTACAATGTCGAGGTGCCCGAAGGCGCCGTGACGGGCGGCAGCTTTCGCACGACGCCGCTCTGCACCCGCATGGGCCAGACCGGCTGCGTCGTGACCTACGTCTCGTTCCGCGCCTCGGTGCCGCCGCCCGCGGGCGCCCTGTTCGGCCGCGCCGCGACGCCGGGCCGCACCATCGCGTGCACCAATCCCGCCGCTTTGGGCAGCGGAGCCAATGCGCCGCTCGATTCCTACTGGTTCAGCCAGTCGAGCGCGTCGATGGCGGTCAACGTCGCCTGGTCGCGCGAAGGACCGCCGCCGACGCCCTTTCTGCGTACCGAAGGGCTGGTGAGCGGCGCCTGCGTCAACCGCGGGCCGCTCGGCTATCTGGCGGTCACGGTCAACGCCGATACCAACGACGCGCGCACCGACGACATACCGGGCGACGTCCGCGTCGGCGGCATGCCCGCGCCGGGCTGGGGCATTCACCTGGTCGACGTCAACATCGCCCAAGGCAACCTCATCCGCGTCGTCGCGGCGCAAAGCGCGGCCTGGGCCCGCGGCCACCGCCGGCGGCGCTAGGCTCGGCGCAAAAGCGGCTCGCTTCGTCTAAGGGTGGTAACACGGGGTTCCCGGCGGGCGCCCGGGCCGGTAGACGCGCCTCAAATGCGCGACGTCGACCATCCCTATGAGGGCGCCTTCGTGGCCGGCACCCACCATTTCGCGCTCCGCGTCTATTTCGAGGACACCGACGTCGCGGGCATGGTTTATTATGCCAATTACCTCAAATTCATGGAGCGGGCGCGCTCGGACATGCTGCGCTGCGCGGGCGTCGACCAGCGCGCCGCGATCGAGAGCTTGGAGGGCGTCTACGTCGTCGCCGAGGCGAACATCAAATATCGCGCGCCCGCGAGGCTCGACGACGACCTTTTGGTGCTGAGCGAGGTCCGCGAAGTCAGGGCCGCGAGCTGCCTCATTCATCAGCGAGTCATGCGCGGGCGGGATGTTCTGGCCGATGCGACGATCACGGCCGCCTTCCTTTCGCCCGAAGGACGGCCGAAGCGCCAGCCGCGGGCCTGGGTCGACGCGTTCGAGCGGTTGAAGAAGGAAGGATGACGAGCTTGCCGGCAACCGCCACCAGCGAATTGATGAACCCCGTCGTCCTGTTCCTTGACGCCGATATCGTCGTCAAGATCGTGATTGTCGGCCTGCTCGTCGCCAGCATCGCCACCTGGGCGATCATCGTCGCCCAGTGGTGGACGCTGCGCCGGGTGCGCCGTGAGAACGAGCGGTTCGAGCGCGATTTCTGGAAGGCCGAGGACATCGACGGCTATTACGAGGAGCGCGGGAAAGGCGAGCTGCCCTCGGCCAAGGTGCTCGCCGCCGGCGTCGCCGAGTGGCGCCGCTCGACCTCGGGCAAGCATGTCGATCGCGAGGGGACGCGTTCGCGCCTCGCGGTCGCCATGCACTCCGCTGTCGCCGCGGAGACCGACCGGCTCGCCTCGCGCCTCAACATCCTCGCCACGGTGGGATCGGTCGCGCCCTTCGTCGGCCTGTTCGGCACGGTCTGGGGCATCATGAGGACATTCACCGACATCGCCGGCGAGCAGAGCACGTCGCTCGCGGTGGTCGCGCCCGGCATCGCCGAGGCCCTGTTCGCGACCGCGCTCGGCCTGTTCGCGGCGATCCCGGCGGTGATCGCGTACAACCGCTTCAGCTATTCGATCAACCGGATGGAGGCGCGCCTGCAGCGCTTCGCCGACGGCTTCCACGGCACTCTCTCCCGCGAGCTGGAGACAGAGGGATGACGGGTCCGCGCTGATGGCCATGGGCCCCATTCTCGGCGCCGGACGGCGCGGGCGGCGGACGCCGATGGCGGAGATCAACGTCACGCCGATGGTCGATGTGATGCTGGTGCTCCTGATCATCTTCATGGTGACCGCGCCTTTGCTCGCCACCGGCATCCAGGTCGATCTGCCCGAAAGCAAGGCGGCGGCGCTCGAGCAGAATAACGAGCCGGTCTCGATCACCATCGATGCCGCCGGTCAGGTCTTCATCGACGACACTCCCGTTCCCGCCGATGCCATCGACGCCCATTTGCAGCAGATCGCCGCCGCCAGCCGGGAGGAGGGCGGGCCGCGGATCTTCCTGCGCGCCGATCAGGGCCTCGATTACGGCCGCGTCATGCAGGTGATGGGCGAGATCAACCGCGCCGGCCTGAGGCGCGTCGCTCTGGTCAGCACCACGCGCCGGGAGGGCCGGTGATGGACCGGATCGAGGTCACCGGCGTCGGCGTCGCTCTGGTCGGCCACGCCGCTTTGCTCGCGGCGCTCGCCTTCGGCCTGACCATGGCGGCCAATCCGCCTGCCGTGCCCGAGGCGATGGAGGTCTCCTTTGTCGAGGAGGTCGGCCTCACCGCCGCCGCGCCCGAGCCCGCGAACGAGCCCGCCGCCGCCGCGAGGGCGCTGGTCATGGGCC
>DASQFO010000351.1:0-3377 GCA_035633095.1 Allosphingosinicella sp.
GCGCCGCGGCGATGCGCGACGTCGCGCGGAGTTTCGCTTTGCCGCTGCGCGCGGCTGGGATAGACGCGAGCGTCGCGACACGCTTCGTCGGCCCCGATGGCCGCGAGCAGGCGAGCTTCCTCGATCGGCCGCGGCGGATCGAGGACCGGATCAGGGCGAGGAACCCATGAACGCACCCCATGCGAGCCTCCAGGGCCTCGATCTGCGGACCGAGATCGACCGGCTGCGCAAGGAGCGCAATGCCGTGCTGCTCGCCCATTATTACCAGACGCCCGAAATCCAGGACATCGCCGATTTCGTCGGCGACAGCCTGGACCTCTCACGCAAGGCGCAAGCGACGGACGCGGAGGTGATCGCCTTTTGCGGCGTCCGCTTCATGGCCGAGACCGCCAAGATCCTCTCGCCCGACAAGATCGTCATCCTGCCGGACATGGACGCCGGGTGCAGCCTCGAGGATTCGTGCCCGCCCGCGCAATTCCAGGCGTTTCGCGAGGCGCATCCCGACCATATCGCCTTGACCTACATCAACAGCTCGGCCGAGGTGAAGGCGCTGTCCGACATCATCGTCACCAGCTCGTCCGCGGAGATCATCCTCAAGCAGATTCCGCTCGAGCAGAAGATCATCTTCGGCCCGGACAAGAATCTCGGCGGCTATCTTTCGAGGAGGACCGGGCGCGAGATGCTGCTCTGGCCCGGCATCTGCATCGTCCACGAGGCCTTCTCCGAGACCGAGCTCCTGAAGCTGAAGGCGAAGCATCCGCTCGCCCCCGTCCTCGCGCATCCCGAATGCCCGCCGCATTTGCTCGATCATGCAGACTTGGTTGGCTCGACCTCGGCTATCCTCAAATATGCGCTCGAATCGGACTCCGAGGTGATGATCGTCGCCACCGAGCCGCACATCATCCACCAGATGGAGAAGGCGGCGCCCGACAAGACCTTCATCGGCGCGCCCGGCGCGGACGGAAACTGCAATTGCAACATGTGCCCGTACATGGCCTTGAACACGATGGAGAAGCTCTACGTCGCCCTGCGCGACCTTCAGCCCCGTATCGAGATCGAAGAGGGCCTCAGGCTCCGCGCCAAGAAGTCGCTCGATCGCATGCTGGAGATGGCCGCCCACACGGTCGGCAAGGGCGACGTCGGCCGGCCGCAAATCTCAGGAGACTAGTTCTCGTTGGCCGTCCCTTGATGGGCGCGGTCGAGATAAAAAAACGCGCGGTGGAAATGGGCGAAGGCAGACTTCTCATGGCGCGCGGAATTGCCGAGATCGAGCTCGGCCTCGGCGCGTTCCAGGAAATAGTCGCGTTCGGGCGCGGTCATGATGGGTCCCCTGTTTCGACGCTTCAACCCTTCGGGCGCGAGCCCGGTTCCGCCGCGCGCTTGTTTCGCGGGTTCGGCGATGGCAGAGGCGGGCCGTGACCGGCCGCCCTCCGCCCTTTGATTTGGCCCGTTTCGATCTGGGCCGCTTTGTCGCCGACACGCTCGCCGAGGATCTCGGCGAGGGGGGCGATATCACCTCCGCTGCCGTGATCCCGCAGGACGCGCGTTTCTCCGGCGTGATGGACACAAGGGAGGAAATCGTTGTGGCCGGCCTGCCGGTAGCCGAAGCTTTCTTCCGCGCACTGGACCCCGACGTGGAAATCGGGCGCCTGGTGGGAGAGGGTGAGCCGATCCCGGCCGGCACCGACCTCCTGCGCCTGTCCGGCAAGGCGCGGGCGATGCTTGCCGCCGAACGCTCCGCTCTCAACATCGTCCAGCATTTGTCCGGCATCGCCATGCTGACGCGGGCCTATGTCGATGCCATCGCCGGCACCGGCGCGGTCCTGCTCGACACCCGCAAGACCATCCCGGGCCTTCGCGCTCTGGAAAAATATGCCACCCGGATGGGCGGCGCCGAGAACCACCGCATGGGCCTGTGGGACGCCGCGATGATCAAGGACAATCATGTCGCCGTGGCCGGCTCGGTCGGCGAGGCGGTCCGCCGCGCCGCCGAGGCAGGGATCGAGCGGATCATCGTCGAGGTCGACCGGCTCGGCCAGATCGAGCCCGCTCTGGCCGCCGGCGCGACCCACCTCCTGCTCGACAATATGGACGTGGCCATGCTCGCCGATGCGGTCGCGCTGGTCGCGGGCCGCGTCCCCACCGAAGCCAGCGGCGGCGTCACCCTGGAAACGATCCGCGCCAAGGCCGACACGGGCGTCACCTACATCTCGGTCGGACGCATCACCCAGTCCGCGCCGGCCGCAGACATCGGCCTGGATTTCGACTTGGGTTAGAAACCTCGCCCTAAAGCTCGCGCCGCGCCACCACTTCGCCTTCGATCAGACGGGTCTCCGGGTGGTGCTTGTCGAGCCAGCGTTTAACCATCCGCAAATTGCGGGTGTTCGACTTGAAGACGAAATCGAACAGGTCGCCGGCGAGAGGGATCGCGCCGACGAGCGTGTCGAAGCCGACATTGCCGGCCATCCGGACCAGGTGGAATTTCGACATGCCGAGATTGCGCGCCTCCCAGATCAGCCAGGCGCCCATCGCCGCCGTCATCACGTCGCCGACGACCGGGATCAGGCCAAGGATCGAATCGAGGCCGACTCGCATGTTGGTGCCGGGCACGCCGAGCGCGCGCTCGAGCAGCAGCTCCATCGCCTCGATCCGCTTGCGGACCGACGCCGGATCGCGGCTGATCGCCAGCCGGCCCGCCATCTGATCGATCTGTTCCCGGTCGATGCGCATTCAGGGTCGCTCCGCGATGAGGTTCGCCGCGTGGTGCCGGGCGAACGGATTGGGCCTGAAGCCCGTCAGCCGCTGCGAGGCCAGCGACCAGCGGACCGGGGCGGTCAGCGGGATAAACGGAGCGAGGTCGGTTAGTATCCGGTCCGCGATCGCGAATTGCGCGACCCGCTCAGCCGGGCGCGCCGCCAGCCGCGCGGCGAGCAGGGCCTGGTCCGCCGCGGCGTCGCAGACCGCGCTGACCTCGCAGGTGAAGTGCCTGAGGTACCAGCTGGCGAGATTGGCGGGGGCGACTTCGTCGACGAACCTCAGGTCCGCAGGCGCGGTTGGCGCCACCCTCGTCGCCTCGACGCCGATCAGGCGCCAGTCGTGGCGCAAATGCGCGAAGACGAGCCGGTAGCCCGGGCCTTCGGGCATCGCCACGCGCACCCTGAGGCGTGCCTCCAGCCCGAGTTCTGAGATCGCGCGCGCCGCAGCCTCCCGCCGCGCCCCGAGCGGCGCGCCCGCCCAGTCGGGCTGCGCCGGATTGGGCAGATCCTGGACCCCGGGCGAGGTCAGGCTGGTGCGCAAGGCCAGGCGAGGCACGTCGAGCGCCGCGGCGAGCGCCTGCCGGTCGACCGCCATCGCCAGAGAGCGCCGGACGATCGGAT
>DASQFO010000352.1:0-6538 GCA_035633095.1 Allosphingosinicella sp.
CGCCGTCCCACAGCCGCAGGATCTGGCCCGGATGCTGCCAATATTCCATCGGCTTGTAGAAGAGGACATAGCCGAGCCGCCCGCCCAGGATCACGCCCAGCGTCGCGTAGAAGACGAGATCGTCGGCGTGGCGGCGGGCCATCGGCGCGCCGGGCTGGCGGATCAGCTTCAGCAAATACCACCAGCCGAGAATGATGCCGGCGAGGTAGGCGAGGCTGTACCAGCGCAGCACCGGATGGAAAGTGAGCCCGAACACATGCCACTCGCGCAAATCGACCGCGATCGGGCTGAGGCCGAGCGGACCCGTCGCCGCGCTTGCTGTTGCCAGCGATGTCAGTAACGCGTCGATCAAGGCTTCCCCCTTCAGGCTCGCGCCTTCATAGTGGGGGCGGAATAAAAGGCAAAGGAGGCACGCACGGAATGCCGAGCGACCTCGACCGCAAGTTCGACGCGGTCCTGGCCGAGCTGATCGGCGAGGGCGGGCGCTTCGTCATCGGCCGCGACGCGCTCGGCCGCGCGATCGTGACCAATTTGCCGTCGACCCTGCCGATGCTGTTCGACGCCTTCTGCGCGCTGAACGGCGCCGTCGAGGCCGTGGTCGCGGGCGAGGAGAGGCTGACCTTCGCCGAACTGGGCGCGCGCTCGACCGCGCTGGCCCGGCGCCTGGCCGGGAGCTGGGGCGTCAGGAAGGGCGATCGGGTGGCGATCGCGATGCGCAACTGCCCGGCCTGGATCGTCTCCTACATGGCAATCCTGAAGGCGGGCGGGATCGCGACCCTGATCAACGGCTGGTGGCAGGCGGACGAGATGCGCCACGCATTGGCCATCGCCGAGCCCGAGCTGATCATCGCCGACGAATCGCGGGCGAAGCTGCTCAAGGCCGGCGGCTGCACGATCCCGACGGTGGCGCTTTCCGTCGCGCAAGTGCTGGACGACGCGCTGGCGCCGCTGCACGCGCGCACCGGCGAGGCGGACCTCCCCGAAATCGGGCCGGAGGACGACGCCACCATCCTCTTCACCTCGGGCTCGACCGGCCTCGCCAAGGGCGCGGTCTCGACCCACCGCGCCGTCACCACCGGCATCTATTCCTACACGCTCGGCCTCGCGACGCTCCGGGGGATCAAGGAAAGCCAGGGAGAGACGGTTCCGGATCCCAGGACCCTGGTCAACGTGCCCTTGTTCCACGTCACCGGCGAGGTGCCGGTGCTGCTGAACAGCTTCGTCATCGGGCGGACCATGGTGCTGATGCCGAAGTGGGACCCGGGCGAAGCGCTCAGGCTGATCGAGAAGGAGAAGATCACCTATTTCGTCGGCGTGCCGACGATGAGCCTCGAGCTCATGCAGCATCCCGATCGCGGCAAATACGACCTGTCGTCGCTGACCGACATCGCCGCCGGCGGCGCGCCCCGCCCGGTCGCGCACGTGACCCGGCTCGAGGACAGCTTCAAGGGCGCGCAGCCGGCATTGGGCTACGGCCTGACCGAGACCAACGCCGCGGGCTGCGGCAATTTCTGGTCCAATTATCACGACAAGCCGGCCTCCACCGGCCGCGCCCAGAAGCCGATCGTCGAGCTCGCCATCCTGGGCGAGGGAGACCGGCATCTGGGAGCCGGCGAGCGCGGCGAGATCGCGATCCGCTCGGCCGCCAACATCCGCGGCTATTGGCGCGACGAGGCGGCGACGCGCGCCGCCTTCGCCGCGGACGATTATCTGAAGACCGGCGACATCGGCTATCTCGACGAGGACGGTTATTTGTTCATCGTCGACAGGAAGAAGGACATCATCATCCGCGGCGGCGAGAATATCAGCGCCCAGGAGGTCGAGGCGGCGATCTACGCGAACCCCGCGGCGTCGGAGGCCGCCGTGTTCGGCGTGCCCGACGAGCGGCTCGGCGAAGTCCCCGCGGCCCTGGTCTATTGCGAGCAAGGCGGGCTGACCGCCGAGGCGCTCACGGCATTCCTCGGCGAGCGGCTCGCGCATTTCAAGCTGCCCGCCTACATATGGTTCTCGGCCGAGCCCTTGCCCAAGCTCGGGACCGGCAAGATCGACAAGGTGCGGCTGCGCGAGGCCTATCGAAAGAAGGCCGCGCAGCCGGCCTGAAGCCCCTTGAAAGAGGACGATCGATGAAGAAGCTCATTCTATGCGCCGCCTCCGCTCTCGCTTTTGCCGGCTGCGGCGAATCCGCGCCCGCGAGCAACGAGGCGGGCGCGGTCCGGATGGCCAATCCGGGCAGCGACCGGCTGAAAGCGCTGTCGCCGCTCAATCAGCGGATCGGGCTGGTGCGGGCGATCCGCGACAGCGGCAAGCGCTGCCGGCGCGTCGATGCGCTCGCTTACCAGCAGGAACATCGGCAGCTCGCCATGTGGGTCGCTTTGTGCAACGACGGCCGCCACTGGGCGATCTTCATCGCGCCCAACGAGGACATCCAGGTCCGCGACTGCCGCGAGAACGCCCAGCTCGGCCTCCCCGTCTGCCGCCCGGTCGCGCCGCTGCCGGCGAACGCCGGGTCGAACGCGGCGGGCAACGCGACCTAGCGCGTCAGCAATTCTCGTACTTCCAGTTGCGGCGCTTCCCTTCGGCGAGCCATTCGATGCTCTGGGCGAGGCGCTTGGCGCGGGTCTCGTCGCGCTTCGCCTCGCTGACCCAGTCGGCATATTCGCGCTGCTGGCTCGGGGGAAAATTGTCGAAGGTCGCCCTCGCCGCGGGCATTGCGTCGATCGCGGCGCGCAGATCCTGCGGCACCGAGAAGGGCGGCTTCTTCGCGGTCGCGCGCGGCGGCTTCGCGCCGCTCTCGATCAGCGCCATGGATTTGCGGGTCAGCTCGAGAAGCGCCGCTTTCGGCGGCAGATCGCCCAATGAGGTCAGCCGCCCGAACTGGCCCATCGCGCTGCGGTTCTTCTCGTCCTGGCTGAGCATCGAGTCGTTCCAGTAGCCGAAGGTCGCATGCGCCTTGAACGCGGCGAAGCCGGCGAGAATCTTGCCCTTGTAGAGGAAGCTCGGCATGCTCCATTTCAGCGTTTCCTCGCAATCCGGGCACGCCTCGTGAATCATCGCGCGCAAATGTTCGAGGATCGGCCGGGCGAAGTCTGCCTGGCGGGCGATATAGGCGTCGATTCTGGGATCGGTCTTCATCGCGCGCTCCCCATGTCGGGCGCGGAAGATGACTCGATTCCGGCGGCCTCGCAAGCCATGCCGGCGCGGGCCCTGGCGGCGCCGCGCAGACCCTCGACGCTGAAGATGGCGAGCGCGGTCCAGATCGCGCCGAAGCATATGGCGTGGGCGCGGGTGAACGGCTCGCCGAACACGAGCACGGCGAGCAGGAACTGGAGCGAGGGCGCGACATATTGGAGGAAGCCGAGCGTCGAATAAGGCAGCCGCCGCGCCGCCGCGGTGAACAGGAGCAGGGGCGTCGCCGTCACCGCGCCGCCGAGGACGAGATAGAGGTCGGTCGCAAGGCCGAGCCGGCCGAACTGGCCGGTGCCGGTCTGCTGGATCCAGAGCAAATAGCCCAAAGCCACCGGCGCCAGGATCGCCGTCTCCACCCAGAGCCCCTCGAGCGCCTCGACCGCGACGACCTTGCGCAGGAAACCGTAGGAGGCGAAGCTGATCGCGAGCGTGAGGCTGATCCACAGCCCCGAGCCCGCGCCCGCGGCGAGCACCGCGACCCCGGCGCCGGCGAGCAGGCAGGCGAAGAGCTGGGCGCGGCTCAGCTTCTCCTTGAGCAGCACCACGCCAAGCAGCACGTTGACCAGCGGATTGAGATAGTAGCCGAGGCTGCCTTCGAGGACATGGCCGCTCACCACCGCATAAATGTAGACCAGCCAGTTGACCGCGATCAGGACCGCGGTGACGACGAGCGTGGCCAGCACCTTGCCGGTGGCCAGCGCCGCGCGAATCTCGCCCCAGCGCCGCCACAGGACGGCCAGCGCGCCGAGAAAGACGAGCGACCACAGGATCCGGTGAGCGACGATCTCGGGCGCCGAAACGCGGGCGAGCAGCTTGAAATAGAGCGGCATCAGGCCCCAGATCAGATAGGCGGTGAGGCCGAGAAATATCCCGGTGCGCCTGCGGCTGTAGTCGTCTGCCATGGCGGCGCGTTAGAGGAGCGATACGGCGGCTTCAAGGCGGTATTGTATTAGTCCGCTAACACAGCTATTCCGGCGGATCAGGAGGAATTGCGATGAACCTCGTCAGACTGCTTCCGCTCGCGGCCGCGGCCGCCCTGGCGCTCACCGCCTGCGAGGCGCGCTTCGGCAACGATGCGGACCCCGCCGGCAACGGCAGCGCCCGGGGCAAGGCCGAGGAGGGCCGGCTCTCGATCCACGCGCCCGGCTTCGACATGAAGATCAGCATCCCCGAAGGAATTCGCCGCGAGGCCGGGATCGACGACGACAGCGGCGTCATCTACCCCAATTCGACGCTCTCCGGCATGCATGTCGAGGGCGGCCGCGACGATACCCGGTCGGACGGCCAGGTCGAGCTCGCCTTCACCAGCGCCGACGCTCCCGATTTGATCGCGCGCTGGTACCAGGATCCGGCCCGGGCCCGGCATTTCGCCGTCGCCACCGCGAACCGCGAGGGCCCGGCCTTCGTCATCGCCGGCACCACCCGCGACCGTGACGGCGACTTCCGCGTCCACCTGACCCCGCGCCAGGGCGGCGGCACCGAAGCGAGGGTGCTGCTCTCCGACCGCAATTGATGGGCGAACCTATTGCCGATCCGGCCGAAGTCCGCGCGCACCTGATCGCCGCGGCGCGGGCGGGCGTCGCCTTGAGCTATGGGGAGCTGCTCGAGCATCTCGGCTATCGTTTCTCACGGCCGAAGATGCGGGCGCTCTGCGCGATGCTCGGCGAGATCGACCGCGAGGCGGAGGCGCGCGGCGAGCCCGAGCTGGCGGTGCTGGTCGTCCGCGCCAGCGACGGCATTCCGGGGCAAGGCTGGTGGGTTGGCGGCGGCGGGTCTTCGCGCAATTATCAAGGGCCGTGGGAAGGGCCGGAGGCCGCCCGCTTCATCGCCTCGGTGCAGGCGGCAAGCTTCGCCTTCTGGCAGTCCGATTCTGGGACAGCGGCCCCGAAGCCCCCGCGTTAACCATATATACTCACCCATTGGCCGGCCGGATCGGGCATAGGGACGTCCGAGAGAGGACATTCTTATGCCCCGACGCGCCGCCTTGTCCCGCAGCCTTGCCCTGGCCGGCCTGCTCGCGCTCGCCGCGTGCGGCCGCGGCAGCGACCAAAATCTCACCGCGATCGACAACGCGCTCCTCGCCAACGGAGCCGATCCGGCGCTGACCAGCGCGCTCGAAGACCAGATCATGGTCGATCCCAATCTCAGCCAGCAATCCCACCGCAACACGGTCCGCCCGCCCGAGGCCCCGGTTCAGGCGCAGTATCCGGCCGACGCCCGGCCCGGCAGCGCGGCGCGCGTGGAGCGCACGGCGGCGGGCGGCGGCGCGGCCGCGCGGCCGTCGGCCAGCGCGTGCGGCGCCGCGTTCGAGCACGGACCCCAATGGGCGGGCCGGCTGCCGGCCGCATTCCCCGCCTATCCGGGCGGCCGCGTCACCGAGGCGGCGGGCAACAATCACGGCGATTGCCGGATGCGCGTGGTCACCTTCACCACAACCGATCCCTATAACCGCGTGCTCGAACATTATCGCAGCGTCGCCGCCCGCGCCGGCTATTCCGCCGAGCACCAGGTGCGTGGCCGGGATCAGGTGCTGGGCGGCGTCGACGGCGACGGCGATGGCGCCTTCTTCCTGATCGTCACCCCGGTGCGGAACGGCTCGGAAGTCGCGCTGATCGTCAACCACGGGCGGTAACGCCCGCCGCGCCACTGGCGGAGCAGGGCGGGTGTCGCTACATCCGCCGCGATGAGCGCCGACCAGGTCCGCACCTTTAGCGTCACCGACGACGACGACGGCATCCGCCTCGACCGCTGGTTCCGACGCAACCTGCCCGACGTCGGCTTCGGCCAGGTGTCGCGCTGGGCGCGGACCGGGCAGCTGCGTCTCGACGGCAAGCGCGCGACGCCGGGCGACCGGATCCTCGCCGGCCAAAGCATCCGCGTGCCGCCGCAAGGCGAGGAGAAGCCGCCCGCGCCGAGGAAGGCGCCGCAGCGGCCGTCGCTCAGCGCGGACGAGGTCGAGTTCGTCCGCTCGCTCGTCATCCACCAGGACCAGGCCGCGTTCGTCGTCAACAAGCCGCCCGGCCTCGCCACCCAGGGCGGGACCAAGACCGGCGAGCATCTCGACCGGCTGCTCGACGGCCTCGTGGAGGAGGGTGGCCCGCGGCCCAAGCTGGTCCATCGGCTCGACAAGGACACGTCGGGCGTGCTGCTGGTCGCGCGCACGCCGCGCGCCGCGGCCTTCTTCTCGAAGAGCTTTTCCGGGCGGACCGCGCGCAAGGTCTATTGGGCCCTGGTGGTCGACGTCCCCGCGATCGACGACGGCATGATCGATCTGCCGCTCGCCAAGCAGCCGGGGACCGGCGGCGAGAAGATGCATGTCGAGGAAGGCGAGGGCGGATTGCCGGCGCGGACC
>DASQFO010000353.1:0-5931 GCA_035633095.1 Allosphingosinicella sp.
CCGCCACCGGCCTGTGCCAGGGCTCCCCGTTGCGGGCCGAGATCGAGGAAAGGGCGCCTGGGCGCCTCGGCGAAGCGACCGAAGCCGCGGCCGCCGCCCTCGCCCATCTCGACGGCACCGACGCGCTCATGTCGGCGCACGTGTTCGCCGCGCGCTGACCTGGTTCCGGCGCGAAGTGCCGGCCGGCGGCCTCGCTTTATCGATGACCGGCTGCGCGGCCTTCCGCGCTAGACCGCGAACGAGATCGAAATGCACGATCCGCGCCCGCCCGCGATCGGCGTCACCTCGATTTGTCCGCCCAGTTGCCGCGCCAGCGTGGTCACGACCCTCATGCCGAGGCCCTTGGTTTGGCCGGGATCGAAATCCGCGGGCAGACCCTCGCCCTCGTCGCATACGCTGAGGGCATGGGCCGCGCCGTTTACCCGGTAGCTGACCAGGATCTTGCCCGCCCCGTGCTTGGCGGCGTTGGTCACGAGCTCGTTGGTGATGAGGCCGATCGGCTGGATCCAAATGGTGGGCACCCGGGCCTCGTCGCCCTCGACCTCGACGGGCCGCCCACAAATGCCGGACAGGTCCGCGCACAGCCGGCCCAGAAAGGTCAGGCAGGAAACTTCGTCGGTTTCGTCCGAATAGAAATTGCGGTGGACGCAGGCGACCGCGGCGACGCGGGTCGCGGCCTCCTGCAGCTGCGCCGCCGCGTCGGTCACGGCCGGGTCGCGGCTCTGCATCGTCAGCAGCCCGGAAACGAATTGCAGGCTGTTCATGACGCGATGATCGATCTCGCGCGCCATCAGTTCGGCCTGCGCGAGCGCGCGGCGGGCCGACAGCCGCAGCTCGAGCTGGTCGACGACCACCGCCGCCAGATCCTTGAGATCGTCGATCTGGCCCTGGTCGACCGGTCGCGGGGCCTTGTCGATCACGCACAAGGTGCCGAGATTGTGGCCGTCGGCGGTCTGCAGCGGCACGCCGGCATAGAAGCGCAGCCCGAAATCGCCCGCGACCAGCGGGTTGGCGAGCGAGCGCGGATCGACGCTCGCGTCGGTGAGGATATGGGGATCGCTCGACAATATCGCCGAAGCGCACAGACCGGGGTCGCGGCCGATTTCGGCGACGTCGAGTCCGTGGTGAGACTTGAACCAGATGCGGTCGTGATCGACGATGCTGATGATGGCGATCGGCACGTCGAAGCGCCGCGCGGCAATCGCGGTGATGCGGTCGAACGCGCCGTCCGCGGGCGTGTCGAGGATTTCGTAGCGGGTCACGGCGGCCATGCGCCGCGCCTCGTCCTGGGGGATGATGTTCGGGGCCGGCGCGTTCATTCGCACTCCTTTAGGCTGGGGGCCGGGCGTCGCGAGGCGACTGGTTGCGCAAGGCCCCTATCGGTCAAAGGCTTGGCGCGTCAACGTCCGCGCGCGGCGAGCGGCCGGACTCGGTCCAAGCCGCGGCGCTGACGCGCTGCCACCCCTCTTGCGCGGCGCGCCGATACGGGTGATCATCGCGCCGGGGGAAATGGACGATGGCCACGACCGTTGCCGCAGGCGCCGCGCCGAAGCCGAAGCTCCTTCTCGCGCCCGACCGCTACGATCGCTTCCTCGCGGCCGCGGCCCTTGTCCTGCTCGGCTTCGTCGCCGCCGCCTTGTGGCGCGGCCGCGGCGAATGGGGCGAGGTGCCCGCTTTCGTCTGGGCCCATATCTTTACCATCGTCTTCGCGCTTTGCCTGACCCCGGTGATGCTGCTGCGCAGGCGCGGCGACCGGCTGCACCGGCGGCTCGGCTGGCTCTGGGTCGGCGCGATGGGGCTCACGGCTTTGCTGACCTTCTGGATACGCGGCCTCAACGGCGGGTCGTTGAGCCTCATCCACATCCTCTCCGCCTGGACCCTCCTGCAGGTGCCGCTCATCGTCTGGGCCGCGCGCAGCCACAATATCGCGCGCCACCGCGCCGCCGTCCGCGGCATGGTCACCGGCGCCTTGATTATCGCCGGCGTCTTCACCTTCCCGTTCGGCCGCCTGCTTGGGCACTGGCTGTTCGGCTGAGGATCGCGCCGGCTTTGCTTTAGCCGTTCAGCCTGATTTCGTCGGAATGCTGCGGATAGGGCGCGGCATGCGATTGATCGACCGGCTCTCCCGCCAGCTTGCTCGCGAAGCCGTGATTGACGTCGCGGTGGTGCGCTTCGTCGGCACGGACGAGGAGCACGACATCGCGCAAAGTCGCGTCGGCGGCCATTTTCCAATAATGTTTGGCGATTGCGGGCGCCGGGACGTTGGGAGAGCGGCCCTCGTCGATTTCCTTGAGGTACAAGGTGTAGCTGATCACGGCTTCCTCCTCGAAATAGCCGACGACGCGGTGCGCGGTGCGCGAGGAGACGAGGTAGAGGATCGAATAGAGGACCAGAAAGACCCACTGTGCCAGGAGGATGACCAGCCGCTCGAAAAGCGTGGGCTGGGCGATCTCGATGAACGTCATCAAATGCATCCGCTCGTTCTCGGCTTCCTCCATCAGCGTCCGGATCCAGCCCTCGTCGTCACGCATGCGGCGCAGACAGCTCAGGTGGGTGAACATCGCGCCGACCATGCCCGGCACCGCCGCGACCGTTTCGAGCACGATCGCGCGGTGGCCGTAGCGCTTGGCGAAGAAGGTGTCGGCGCAAAAGCGAAGCAGCTTTGTGAAGCCGATCGCGAACCGGTCGGAAAACCCGCTCGGGACGTGGTGGACGACGGGTTCCGCGGTCCGATCCTCGGCGGGAGCGAGCGGATCGGGGGCGAGGATCGCATTGGACATGTCGTCAACCTTTGAGGGACCCGCGGCCGCGGAAGCGAATTCGCGACGGCTCGGAAGAAAGAACACTCCGCGATGACCACTCGTTCCCCCGATGCGCGACGCCTGTGCCCGATCCCTCCGCCTCCCCCGCTGGAACAAATTGGAACGGCGGCGGCATATCTGATAGCGGACGCCCGACATGCCCGCCCAGTCCGCCACCTCCGCCCGCGAGATCCTGACCGGTCTCCACGAGGTGATGGCGTCCAAGCACGGCGCCCAGGCGAAATTGAACAAGGTCGTCAAGATCATCGCCGAGGCGATGGCGAGCGAGGTCTGCTCGATCTACCTCTTGCGCGACGGCGTGCTCGAGCTGTTCGCGACGCTGGGCCTCAACCAGGAGGCGGTCCACGTCACCAAGCTCGCCATGGGCGAGGGCCTGGTCGGCACCATCGCCAAGGACGCGGCGATCCTCAACCTCGCCGAGGCGTCGAGCCATCCCGAATTCGCCTTCCGGCCCGAGACCGGCGAGGAATTGTTCCACAGCTTCGCCGGCGTGCCGATCATCAGGAAGGAGCGCGCGATCGGGGTCCTCGCCGTCCAGCATGACGATCCGCGCGCTTATGACGAGCTCGAGATCGAGGCGCTGCAAACCGTCGCCATGGTCCTTTCCGAGCTGATCGCCAATGCCGGCCTCGCCGACAAGGCGAGCGCGGCCGGCGAGGGCCGCGCCGACGGCACCCAGCGCCTCACCGGGCTGCGACTGGTGACCGGCCTGGGCCAGGGCCATGCCGTCTATCATCAGCCGCGCGTGCTGATCGAGCATACCGTCGCGGAGGACACCGAGGCCGAACGCCGCCGCGTCTATTCGGCCTTTGCGAAGATGCGCGAGCAGATCGATTCGATGATGGGCCAGGCCGAGTTCGGCACCGTCGGCGAGCATCAGGAGGTGCTCGAGACCTACAAGATGTTCGCCTATGACGAAGGCTGGTCGCGGCGGATCAACGAAGCGATCGATTCCGGGCTCACCGCCGAGGCGGCGATCGAGCGGGTGCGCCAGCGCACGGCGCAGCGCATGCGCCAGATCGACGACCCCCTGCTCGCCGACCGGATGCACGACCTCGACGATCTCGCCAACCGGCTGCTGCGGATCGTCTCGGGCCAGCTCGGAACCGCGGCCAAGGCCGGCGTGCCGCAGGACGCGGTGCTGATCGCGCGCAATCTCGGCCCCGCCGAACTGCTCGAATATGACCGGCGCAAATTGAAGGGCGTGATCCTCGAGGAAGGCTCCTTGACCGCCCACGTCACCATCGTCGCGCGGGCGATGGGCGTGCCGATGATCGGCCGGGTCAGGAACGTCCGCCAGCAGATCGCCGAGGGCGACCTCGTCCTCGTCGACGGCGGCGAGGCGACCGCGATCGTCCGTCCCACCCCCGCGATCGAGCAGGCGTTCGATACCCAGTTCGCCGCCACTCAGAAGCGCCGCGCCGAATATGCCGCGGTCAAGAACAAGCCGCCGGTGACCAAAGACGGCGTCCGCCTCTCGGTCATGGTCAATGCCGGGCTCCGCGACGACGTCGCGGCCCTGGGCGAGACCGGCGCCGACGGCATCGGCCTGTTCCGCACCGAATTCCAGTTCCTGGTCTCGGCGACGCTCCCCAAGCGCGAGGCCCAGCAGCGGCTCTACCGCGCGGTGCTCGACGCGGCCGGCGGCAAGCCGGTCATCTTCCGCACCGTCGACGTCGGCGGCGACAAGAGCCTGCCCTATTTGAACGCGAGCCCGGAAAGCGAGGAGAATCCGGCGATGGGCTGGCGCGCGCTCAGGCTCGCGCTCGACCGCGACACCTTGATGAAGTCGCAAGCGCGCGCGCTGCTCGAAGCGGCGGCGGGCCGCGAGCTGCAAATCATGTTCCCGATGGTCTCCGAGCCCTGGGAGTTCGACGCGGCCAAAGCGATCGTCGAGGAGCAGCGCGCCTGGCTCGCGGAGCGCAAGAAGAAGCTGCCGGCGAAGGTCCTCTACGGCGCCATGCTCGAAGTGCCCTCGCTCGCCGAGCTCCTCGACATATTGCTGCCCAAGCTCGATTTCCTCTCGGTCGGCACCAACGACCTGACCCAGTTCCTGTTCGCCGCCGATCGCTCGAACCCGCGCCTCGCCGAGCGCTACGACTGGCTGTCGCCGGCGATCCTGAGGTTCCTGAAGCGCATCGTGCGGGCCTGCGACGCCCACCAGGTCCCGCTGGGCGTCTGCGGCGAGATGGGCGGGCGCACGCTTGAGGCGATGGCGCTGATCGGCATCGGCGTCCGCCGCCTCTCGATCACTCCGGTCGCGGTGGGGCCGGTAAAGGCGATGATTCGCTCGCTCGACGCCGGCGCCGCCGCGGCGGCGCTCAACCGGTTGCTCAAGGATCCGCCCGAGGATTTCCGCGGCGCGCTCGCCAAATGGGCCGAGAAAAACGGCGTGTCGATGGCTTGAGGCCGGCCGGCGCCGCGATCGGGTCCATCGGTTGACAGGGACGCGTCGATGGGGTCTGCCGGAATGTGAAAGGCCGGGGGGAGACTGAAGGCGAGATGGTGGAGGACGAGCAGACCCAGTTCGAGATACTCCCGGTCGGCGAGCGGCTCCGCCTCGCGCGCGAGGCGAAGGGCATGAGCCTCGACGACGTCGCCGGCCGCACCCGGATCCCGATCCGTCATCTCCAGAATATCGAGAGCGAGGAATGGGACGCGCTGCCGGCCGCGACCTATGCGATCGGCTTCTCGCGCAATTATGCCGATGCGGTCGGGCTCGACGGCGCCCAGATCGCAAGCGAGTTGCGCGAGCGGATCGGCGGCCCGCGCCGCCGCGCGCCCCCGGCCGAATATTACGAGCCGGCCGATCCCGCGCGGGTTCCGCCGAGCGCGCTCGTCGTCATCGCCGCGATGCTCGCGGTGGTGCTGGTCGTCGGCTATCTTTTGTGGCGCGGTACGCTCGAGGACGAGCCCGCCACCATCGAGGTCACCGAGGCCCCGGCGGCGGCGAATCCCGCGCCCGCCGCGCCGCCGCCGGTCGCGCCGCAGGCGGCCGCGGGCCAAAGCGTCACCCTGACCGCGACCGGCGAAGTCTGGCTCCGCATCAGCGACGGCGAGGGCGGGCCCACGCTCTTCTCCGGCAGCCTCGCCGCCGGCCAGACCTACC
>DASQFO010000354.1:0-2655 GCA_035633095.1 Allosphingosinicella sp.
CGTTGAACGCCTGCTCGCAGACGCGATGGTGCATGAAGTCGCTTTTCGGGCCGTCGGCGGCGCCGAAATAGAAATGGCGGCGGTGGACCTGCTCGAGAAAGCTCGCCGCGCCCAAATCCTCGTCGGCGCAGGCCGCCTCGACATAGGCCCAGAAGGAGCGGGCGTCGGCCGGCACGTCCGCTTCGCCCGGCAGATAGGCGCCGCGCGCCTGGATTGGCGGGGCGAAGCTGAAGTCGAAGCCGAACAAGGTCGGGGCTTCGGCCGCCGCCTCGACCAGCCAGTAGAGCACCTCCGCGCGCGACCAGGCAAGGCCGGGACGGACGAGCGCCGGCGCGGCGTCGCCCGTCCCGCACATGGCGATCGCGATGCCCTTGTGACGCTTGCCCTTGGCCCCGGACCAGTCGATCGCGGCGAAGCGCTCGAAGCGGGGCGTCATTTCTTCTTCCGCGGCTTCACCTTCGGCTTGGCGGCGGTCCAGTCGCGGGAGCGCTCGATCATCGCCCGGACACGCTCGGGATCGGCGCTGCCGAAGCGGATCAGCACGGCGGGCCAGCCCTCATAATGCGGCGTCTGCCAGAAGGTCTCCGGATCAGTCTCCTTCAGCATCTCGACCGTGTCGAGATCCACGGCGATGCCGAACGAGGTCTTGTCCTCATGGCCGGTGTAGAGAAAGGCGCGGCCGTTCGAAGCGATTTTGACCGCCGGCTTGCCGTAGCTGGTCCCGAGTTCGGTGTCGGGCAAGGAAAGGGCGAAGGCGACGGCCTCCTCCCAGCTCCTGATCGGTTCAGCCATCCCGCAGCGCCTTTCTTTGCTCCTCCCACCAGGCGATGCGCTCGGCGATCCGTTTCTCGAGGCCGCGGTCGGTGGGCGTGTAGAAGGTCTCGGGCGCCATCTCCTCGGGCCAGTAATTGTCGCCTGAAAAGCCGCCCTCGGCGTCATGGTCGTACTGATAGCCGGCGCCGTAGCCGATCTGCTTCATCAGCTTGGTCGGCGCGTTCAATATGTTCTTGGGCGGCATCAGCGAACCGGTGTCCCTGGCCGAGCGCCAGGCCGCGCCCATCGCCTTGTAGGCGGCGTTCGATTTGGGGGCGGTGGCGAGATAGAGGCAGGCCTGGACGATGGCGAGCTCGCCTTCCGGGGAGCCGAGGAAATCATAGGCCTCCTTGGCGGCGATGCACTGGACCAGCGCATTGGGGTCGGCGAGGCCGATATCCTCCGACGCCGCGCGGGTGAGGCGGCGCAGCACGTAGAGCGGTTCCTCGCCCGCGGTCAGCATCCGCGCGAGATAGTAGAGCGCGGCCTGCGGATCGGAGCCGCGGATCGCCTTGTGCAGCGCCGAGATGATATTGTAATGGCCCTCGCGGTCCTTGTCGTAGACCGCGACCCGGCGGTGGAGCAGCGCCGCGAGCTCGGCCGGGGCCAAAGGCTCGGAGATCTCGATCGAGAACAATGTCTCGGCCTGGTTGAGCAGGAAGCGGCCGTCGCCGTCGGCGGTGGCGACAAGGGCGTCGCGGGCTTCGGGCGTCAGGGGAAGGGGCCGCTCCACCAGTTCTTCCGCGCGATCGAGCAGTTTGCACAAGGCGGTCGCGTCGAGCCGGTTGAGGATCAGCACTTGGGCGCGGCTGAGCAAGGCGGCGTTCAATTCGAAGCTCGGATTCTCGGTGGTGGCGCCGACCAGCACCACCGTGCCGTCCTCGACAAAGGGGAGGAAGCCGTCCTGCTGGGCGCGGTTGAAGCGGTGAATTTCGTCCACGAACAGAAGCGTCTGGCGGCCGATCTTCATATGCTCGCGCGATTCGGCGAAGACCTTCTTCAAATCCGCCACGCCCGAAAAGACCGCCGAGATGGCGACGAAGCGCATGCCGACCGCATCGGCGAGCAGCCGCGCGATCGTGGTCTTGCCGGTGCCGGGCGGGCCCCACAGGATCATCGAGGCGAGCTTGCCGGCCGCCACCTGCCGGGCGATGGCGCCGTCGGGGCCGGTCAGATGCTCCTGCCCGACCACCTCGTCGAGCCTGCGCGGCCTAAGGCGATCGGCGAGCGGCGCATTCTCGCCCGGCGGCGGCGCGGCGGGCGGCTGGGGTTCGGTCTGGAACAGGTCGGCCACCTTGGCCCCGTAGCTCAATTCGCGGGCAGCCGCACCCTTCCGATGGTGATCGTCGAATCGGGGCCATATTGCGCCCGCGCATGTTGAGGCCGCGCCTGCGCCAGCGCCGCCGCCTGGGCCGGCAGCCCGGTGCGGGTGCCGATGATGGTGAAGTCGACCGGCTCGGCGCGGGCAAGAACCAGGTCGAGCACCGCGCCGTCGCAGGCGCGACCGGCGCAGCGCAGGAAGGTGCGGCCGTCGCCAGCGCCCGGGGTGAAAGGCCGCATGAAGCCCCCGACGCCGCCCGCCCTCAGCGTTGCCGAAGCGGGCGCGATCAAGGCGGCGCTCTCGGCGCCGTTCATCCTGAGCCGCAGCCGGACCCGGATTCCATCGGACACGGGCTCGCGGCCGACCAGCTCCACGCTCGGTCCGGCAACCGGCGCGGCAGGCGCCGGCGCGGCCCAGCGGCGGCGGCCCGTGTAGGGGAATTCGGTCCGCTGCCAATCGCCGGCATGGGGGACCGGCGCGCCGTCATTGTTGACCGCGAAGCGGGCCGTGCGCGCGCTTTC
>DASQFO010000355.1:0-6124 GCA_035633095.1 Allosphingosinicella sp.
GGCCCGCCGAAGGGAGAGTTCCGCCAAAGGTCATCCTCCACGTCGAGGCGGATCTCCTCGAATTCGAGCACGCCCTGCCACGGCGCGCCGGAGCCGCGGGCGGCGAAGGCGGCGGCGCGCGCCGCCTCGCTCGGCCAGAGCGCGATGGCGACGAAATCGCCGTTCTCGTCGCGGGTCAGGCAGGAGCCGAAGGCGCCATGCTCCTCTCGAAGCGCCAGGGTGCCGGCGTGCCAGCGTGCGCGGAAGGCCGCCTGATGCTCCGCCTCTACCGACCAGCGGTAGATGACGGCGAAGCCGGTCACGGGCGAAGCGCCTGCGCGAGGAGCTTGTGCAGCCGCGAATGGAGCTGGTCGTTGGCGGCGAGAATCTGGCCGGTGGCGAGGCCCGCCTCGCCGCCGCGATAATCGGTGACGAAGCCGCCCGCTTCGCGGACCAGGACGATGCCGGCGGCGATGTCCCAGAGATTGAGGTCCTCCTCCCAGAAGCCGTCGAAGCGGCCGGCCGCGACCCAGGCGAGATCCAGGGCCGCCGAGCCGAAGCGGCGGATGCCGGCGACCTCGGGCGCGACCGCGTTCAGCACCTTGTCGAAGCGGGTGAGGTCGCCATGGCCCTTGAACGGCACGCCGGTCGCGACCAGGGATTCGGAAAGGTCGCGGCGGGCGGAGACGCGCAGCCGCCGTTCGTTGAGCCACGCGCCCCTGCCCTTTTCCGCCCAGAAGCTCTCGTCGGTCAGCGGATTGTAGACGAGGCCGTGGCTAAGCTCGCCCCAGCCGTTGCCGCCGGGCTTCGCTTCCTGGACCGCGATCGAGATCGCGAAATGGGGGATGCCGTGGAGGAAGTTCGAAGTGCCGTCGACGGGATCGACGATCCAGCGCGGCTTCATCGGATTGCCCTCGACCGCGCCGCCCTCCTCGAGCAGGAAGCCCCAGTCCGGGCGGGCGTGGCGGAGCTCCTCGACCAGTGTGGCTTCCGCCTGCTTGTCGGCCATCGAGACGAAGTCGGCCGGGCCCTTGCGGCTGACCTGGAGCTGCTCGACCTCGTTGAAGTCGCGCCTCAGCCGCGGCGCCGCCTTGCGCGCGGCGCGGGTCATGACGGTGACGAGACCGGAATGGCTGACCAACTCGGCTCCGATCAGTCCGCGCGGCGGACGTAGGTTTGCTCGTAGACGTCGACGACGATGCGGGTGCCGGCGCTGATGTGCGGCGGGACCATGACGCGGACGCCGTTGTCGAGGATCGCGGGCTTGTAGGAGGACGAGGCGGTCTGGCCTTTCACCACGGCGTCGGCCTCGACGATCTCGGCCTCGATCGTGTCGGGGAGCTGCACCGAGATGGCGCGCTCGTTGTAGAGCTCCATGATCACGTCCATCCCGTCCTGGAGGAAGGCGGCGGCGTCGCCGAGGAGGTCGGCGGGGAGCGTCACCTGCTCGTAATCGGCCTTGTCCATGAAGGTCAGCGCATCGCCGTCGCGGAACAGGAACTGGAAATCCTTGGTGTCGAGGCGGACGCGCTCGACCGTCTCGGCCGAGCGGAAGCGTATGTTGTTCTTGCGGCCGTCGATGAGGTTCTTGAGCTCGACCTGCATATAGGCGCCGCCCTTGCCGGGCTGGGTGTGCTGGATCTTCACCGCGCGCCAGATGCCGCCTTCATATTCGATGATGTTGCCGGGACGAATGTCCACGCCGCTGATCTTCATGGCAAAGCTCGCTGGATTGAGAGGGGTTGGCGGCGGCTTTAGCGGCGCTGGCGGGCCCCGGCAAGGAGGTGGAGGTGGGTTTGATCGGCCCGGGCCCAACTCCGCGCCATTTCGCGCCGGCGTGACGGCGGTCACGCGCCCGCTGGCCGCCGGGCGCTATCCCAGCGCGAAGAACGCCGGTGCCGAGTCGGCCCGGCTCCTATCGAGGAGGGAGGAACATGGCCAAGGTCCGCGTAATCGTCGAGCTCGCGACGCAGCCCCAAGTCGCTGCCGCCGGTCTCGAGATGGGAGGCGTTTCGATGGCTGCCGCGCCGGCGCCGGCGCTGGCGGGGCTCGAAATCGACGCGAGCTTTGCGCCCGTGCCCCTCCCCAAGCTGGTGCGGGCCGTGGAGGCGGAAGCGTTCGGGCTGACCGCAAGCCTCGCCGACCTGCAGGGAAGCGACGAGGAGGCGCAAGTCGTGCCGGTCGTCGAATCCTATATCGTTCGCGGCGAGATGGACGAGAAGGCGGCCCAAAAGCTGCGCCAGCGTAAAGAGGTGATCGGCGTCTTCGCCGACGTCGCCATCCAGCCGACATTGATTTGCCCGGGAAGCCCGCCCCTCGGCAGCGATGCCGACGTTGAACGGTTGCTGTGCGCGTCCCGGCTACGTTCGGTCGGCGCCGACGGCCGGTCGGTCCTGGTCGCCATCGTGGATACCGGGGTCAATCTGGCCTACCTCGCCAGCCGCGGCAAAACTCCGAACTTCGACGCCGCGCGCAGCTGGGTTCCGCGGCCGGGCCTGGTGCCGGGAGACATGCCGGTCGGTCACGGAACCATGTGCGCCTACGACGTCTGCATCATGGCGCCCGCCTGCACGATCCTCGATGTCGCCGTGCTCGCGTCGAACGTGTCGGGCGGGAGCATCATGGACGGATTGCTGTCGGACGCGGTGCGGGCCTACAGCCACCTCGCCGACATCATGCGCGCGCCGCGCCGGCCCGGCGAGACACGTTCGCTGGTGGTCAACAACAGCTGGGGGATGTTCCATCCGAGTTGGGACTTCCCGGTCGGCAATAGCGGGAATTACTCGCACAACCCCAACCATCCGTTCAACCGCATCGTCGGCACGCTCGAGGGCCTGGGCGCCGACATCCTGTTCGCGGCCGGCAATTGCGGGCGCGAATGCCCGGACGACCGTTGCCAGCGCCTCGCCGGCGGCATCTACGGCGCCAACAGCCACGACAAGGTGCTCTGCGTCGGCGGAGTCGACATCACCAAGAAGCGCGTCGGCTATTCCACCCAGGGTCCGGGCCACCTTGCCCGCAACAAGCCGGACGTGTGCGGCTATACCCACTTCGCGGGCTCCGGCGTCTATGCGGCCGATGGCGGCACCTCGGCCGCGACTCCGGTGGTGGCCGGCCTCGTCGCGGCCTATCGGAGCCAGAACCACTTCCAGCCGGGGAACCCGACGCTATCGCCCGAAGCGGTTCGCAACCTGCTCCGCACCACCGCGCTCGATTTGGGTGCGACCGGCTTCGACTTCGACTTCGGCTTCGGCGTCGTCCAGGGCTGCAAGCTCGCGGACCAGTGGATCCGGCTCGAGCCGAGCCGCGGCATCTGCCAGCTCATCCCCTGGCTCTGCGCCAAGCGCCGGGTGCCGATCGACCTCTGCAAGCGCTTTCCGCATCTTTGCGAGCAGACCACGCCCTGGCCGCGGCGGATACCGGGCATCCCCGAGCCCGGCCGCCGGCCGATCGCCGAATCGGGAACGGACGGCGACGCCTATGCGATGCTGGACCTGGGCGAGAATGGCGAGCGGCTGGAATCGCTGGGCCGCGAGGAGCTCGCCGAGCTGGTCTATACGCTGGGCTATCTCGACGCCCTGGACGGCAGCCCGGCGCCGGCGCCGGCGCCGCCCGCGGGCGGCGGCGGCAAATGCGGTTGCGGCTGAGCGGCCGAAAGCCCATCGTCGCGCGAGGGCTTGGCCGGAATGAGGAGCGCCGAATGGATGGAGTGATGATTCAGTTGCGCCTGCCGAAAGGGCGGCCGACGTTGGAGGAGGCGGCCGCGACCGTGGGCCTCGACGTCGGCGACCTCGACCCGGGTTTCGGAGTCATCGCGACGGACCCCGACGACGGCCTCTACACGATCCGGGTGCGGCGGGACGCGGCGGAGAAGGCCCGCGAGGCGCTGGATGCCCGCGGCGTCGGCGGCGCCGAAGGCATATTTTCGGACCCGCGCATTGCCCCCTTCGGCCCACCCGAGGACTAGACCTTTCCCAGTGCGGCCGCGCAACGATCACAGCGTCGACGCCCCGGAGATGCGCTGCCGCCGGGTCGTGGTCGGGCGGCGCGCTAGCGTGGAGGCGGGGGCGGCCCGTCAAGGAGCGGATAGGGATTGATCGCCCTGCCCTGCCACCAGCGGTCGGCAGGCGCCATGAAGTGGATCGCGAAATGGAGGTGCGGGCCGGCGGGATTGGCGTTGCCGGTGCTTCCCACGGTGCCGATCGCATCGCCGCGGCGGATGCGCCGGCCTTCGCGCAGGCCCGGCGCATAGGCGTCGAGATGGGCGTAATAATAGCTCCATCGCCGGTCGGGGGAGCGGACATAGGCGGTGACGCCGCCCCCGCCGCCGCTGAAGAACAGCTTCTCGACAATCCCCTCGGCCGCCGCGACCACCGGCGTGCCGCGCGGGGCCATGATGTCGATCGCATCGTGCGGGCGGCCCACGCCGCGTGCCTGGCTGAAGGTGTCGGACAAGGCTTCCCGGCGGACGCCCGCGACCGGCACGAGCAAACGTCCTCCAGGCTCCTGCTGCGCTCGGCCAGTGGTCGCCTGCGGCGCGGCCGGGGGCGTGCGCACCCTGGCGACCGCCACCAGCCAGACCAGGATCGCGACGATCGCGAACAGCAAAGCAGCCCGGAAGATCCTTCCCGCGCGCCGCATCAGGCCCTGAAGGTCGCGGTCACGCCGGGACGGACCATCTGGGCGAGGCGCGCGGCGTCCCAATTGGTCAGCCGGATGCAGCCGTGACTCTGCGAGCGCCCGATGCTCTGGGGCTCGGGCGTGCCGTGGATGCCGTAATGCTCACGGCTGAGGTCGATCCAGACGACCCCGACCGGGCTGTTCGGGCCGGGCGGGAGGGTGACGCTCTCCTCGCGGTCCGACACGTCCCAGAACAAAGCCGGGTTGTAGTGGAAATCGGGGTTGAACGCGGTGCCGCGAATCCGCCATTCGCCGAGCGGCAGCGGGTCGTGCTCGCTGCCCATCGTCGCCGGGAACTGGGCGATCAGCTTGCCGGCCTCGTCATACGCCATCAGCACGCTCGCCGATTTGTCGACGACGATCCTCGCGGCCCGCGGCTGCTCGCTCGCGACCCCGAGCGCGGCGAGCGTGCCGACCCAGCCGCGCTCGGACGAGGCGGTGCCCGCGATCCGGTCGTTGCCGACATTGGGCACGACCACGCGCGCGCCGGCGCGTGGAGCGAAGCCGTCGCCGGGGTTGAGCCCCCGGATCGTCTCGGGCGTGGTGTGGAAACGCTCGGCGAGCTTTTCCATCAGGCTCGTATAGCCGAGCGCGGTAAGCCTTGCCTGCGCCTGCGGATCGTCGGGAATCTCCGCAAGGAAGGGGCCGCGCGCGAAGCTTTCGCTGATCTGGACGACGCGGGTCGAGGGGATCCGGTCCCAGCGGGCGAGCGCCGCGCGGGTCGGCGCGTCGAGCCTGCCCGTCTCCTCGAGGCTGTTGGCAAGCTGGAAGCCGCGCAGCGCCCCGGCATAGGATCGGCCCTCGCGACCGTCGATCACCCCCGACGAAAAGCCGAGCCGTTCGAGCACGACCTGCGTCTGCATGACCGGCCGGCGCTCGGGCTGGTCAGCGGAGCGGAGCAGCGCCTGGTCGTCGGCCGGAAAATCGGGCCCGGGCGGAGTCGCGCGAGACGCGGGCGGAGTCGCGGGGCGGGCGGCCTGCGGCGGCGCCGCGGGCGGGCTGCCGGAAAGCCGGACGATGCCCGAGGCGAAAACGCCCCAGATCGCCAGGCCGATAAGCGCGACCACTGCCAAAACTTTACCCATGACGCCGCTCCACACATTCGGTTGCGCAGGCACAACGGGCGGCGATCCGGTTATTTCCCTCCGAGAAGCTCGGTGAAGGCGCGAACGGCGGCCGCCTCGCCGTCCGGGTGGCTCCAGACCGCGCCGCAGACGGCGAGAAAGTCGGCGCCGGCCTCGATGAGGACGCGGCCGTTTTCGGGCGTGATGCCGCCGATCGCGACGCAGGGCATTTCGAACAGGGCCGACCACCAGGAGAGGATCACCGGGTCGGGATGGTGGCGCACTTCCTTGGTCGCCGTCGGGAAGAAGGCGCCGAAGGCGACATAGTCGGCGCCCGCCTCGCCCGCCTCCATGGCGAGGTGGCGGCTGTCGTGGACGCTGACCCCGATCTGGGCGGCGGG
>DASQFO010000356.1:0-1541 GCA_035633095.1 Allosphingosinicella sp.
AACCTGGTGCGCGACTTCGTGCATGAGGAGGCCGCTGCCGTCCTCTATGCCCTTGGCGCAGAGGACGAGGGGCTTGCCGGACGCGGGCAGCCCTTCGAGCATGGTTCGTAAATGTTGCGCCGGACTAACAATTAGGAAGGCTTCGCAGCCGCCCAGATCGGCGAGATCGCCAGTGGCGCGGATCGACGGGCCGAGCTTTATGCCTTTGAGAAAGAGGCTATTTTCATTGGCGCCGTTGACCGCCTCGATGACTTCGGGCTCCCGCGCCCAGAGCAAGACCTCCTCGCCCCTGGCCGCGGCGACCTGGGCGAGCGCCGTGCCCCAGGCGCCGCCGCCGACGACCCCGATCCTCACGCCTTCACCCCGGCGCCGCGCGCCTTTTCGGCTTCGGGATCCAAAGGCCAGCGCGCCCGCGCCGGCGCATCGAGGCCGTCGGTGAGCCCCGCCTCAAAGCGCAGCGCCCCGGCCCAGGCGATCATCGCCGCATTGTCGGTGCACAGCCACGAAGGCGGGGCGACGAAGGGCAGATCGTGCGCCGCGGCGAGCGCGGTGAGCGCCGCGCGCACCTGACCATTGGCCGCGACGCCGCCGGCGACGACCAAAGCGGTCGCGCCGGCGGCTCGCTCGATGGCGCGCCGCGTCCGGTCGACGAAGCAGTCGACCACCGCCTGCTGGAAGGAAGCGGCGATGTCGGCAGCGGCGTGAAGGCCGCTCTGCTTGGCGCGCAGGACCGCGCTTTTGAGGCCGGCGAAGGAGAAATGCGGCTCGTCGGAGCCGAGCAGGGGCCGGGGCAGCTTCACCGCGGCCGGATCGCCCGCCTTCGCCGCCTCCTCCACCGCCGGACCCCCGGGGAAGCCCAGGCCGAGCAATTTGGCGGTCTTGTCGAAGGCCTCGCCGGCGGCGTCGTCGATCGTGGTGGCGAGGCGGCGGTAGCGGCCGACGCCTTCGACGAGCAGCAACTGGCAATGGCCGCCCGAGACGAGCAGCAGCAGATAGGGGAAGCGAAGATCGGGATCGCTAAGCATCGGCGACAGCGCATGGCCCTCGAGATGGTTGACCGCGACGAGCGGCTTGCCCGCGGCCAGCGCCAGCCCCTTGGCGGTGACCAGGCCGACCATCACCCCGCCGATCAGCCCCGGGCCCGCCGTGGCGGCGATGGCGTCCACTTCGTCCAGTTCGATCCCCGCCTCTTCGAGCACATGCTCGATCAGGCCCGGCAGGATCTCGACATGGGCGCGCGCGGCGATTTCGGGGACGACACCGCCATAGGGCCGGTGCGCGGCCTCCTGGCCCGCCAGCTTGTGCGCGAGGATGCGCCGGTCCGACGCGACCAAAGCCGCCGCCGTCTCGTCGCAGCTCGATTCGATGCCGAGGATCAGGCTCATCGCGGCCTTCCCTGCCACCTGGAACGCGGCTAGCACAAGCGCGCTATGCCTGCCCCCCTTCGCATCGGTACCCGCGGATCGCCGCTGGCGCTCGTCCAGGCGCGGCTGGTGGCGGACGCGCTGCGCGCCGCGCACGGCTGGGGCGAGGATGCGATC
>DASQFO010000357.1:0-7063 GCA_035633095.1 Allosphingosinicella sp.
CGCGTTCACGACGCTGACGCCCACGCCGTGCAGGCCGCCCGAGACCTTGTAGGCGTTGCCGTTCTCGGCCGCGTTCTCGAACTTACCGCCCGCGTGGAGCTGGGTCATGATGACTTCGGCGGCGGAGACGCCTTCTTCGGCATGGATCCCGGTGGGGATGCCGCGGCCGTTGTCCACCACCGTGGCCGAGCCGTCGGCGTTGAGTGTCACTTGAATCTCGTCGCAATAGCCGGCGAGCGCCTCGTCGATGGCGTTGTCGACCACCTCATAGACCATGTGGTGGAGGCCCGATCCGTCGTCGGTATCGCCGATATACATTCCCGGCCGTTTGCGGACCGCGTCGAGCCCTTTCAGGACCTTGATGGAATCGGCGTCGTAGCTGCTGTCATTGGGGGTGGTTTCCATGCACAGGATATAGGGAATCGGGGGCAGAAACCCAAGGGAAAACGGCGCGTTTCAGCCGCTTTGGACGGCCCCCTCCGCGACCGCGAGCCAAGTGGCGGCGGCGGCGATTCCAGCGAACAGATCGGGCTCGGTCCCCGTCATCCAGACCTGGCCGCCCGCCTGCCCCAGCCGCTCGAACAAGGCGGCGCGGCGCGCGGGGTCGAGATGGGCGGCGATTTCGTCGAGGAGGAGGATAGGGCGGCGGCCGCCGCGTTCGGCGACCAAATCGGCGTGGGCGAGGATGAGGCCGATCAGGAGCGCCTTTTGCTCGCCGGTCGAAGAGAGCGACGCGGGCTGGTTCTTGGCCGTGTGGCTGACAACGAGGTCGGTCCGGTGCGGGCCGGCCAGCGTGCGCCCGGCGGCGGCGTCGCGCGGCCGGGAGCCGGCGAGATCGGCAGGCTCGCCGCCCGCGAGCGCCAGCGCGGCGCGGGCGAAGGGGCCCTCCGGCGCCGCGGCGAGGCGCTCTCCCAATGCAGCGACCGCGGCGGCGCGCGCTTCCGAAAGAGCGGCGCCGTGCTCGGCCATCCGCGCCTCGAGCGCCGCCAGCCAGGCCTCGTCCCAGGGCGGGTCCTCGCCGAGCAATTTGTTGCGTGCCCGCATCGCCGCTTCGTAGCGCGCGGCGTGGGTGGCGTGATCGGGGCGGAGCGCGAGCACGAGCCGGTCGAGGAAGCGGCGGCGTCCCGAGGCGGCGTCGGCGAACAGCCGGTCCATGGCGGGCGTGAGCCAGAGCACCGACAAGAGCTCGGACAGCGAATTGGCCGAGGCCGGCGCGCCGTCGATGCGAACCTGGCGGCGATCCGGAGCCTGGGGTGCGGCACCGGTGCCGATGTCGATGTCGCCCGCGCGGGCCGCGACCGCGAAGCCCCCGGGACCGTGGTTGCGGGCCATTTCGCTCAGGGACGCGCCCCTGAGACCGCGCCCCGGCGACAGCAGCGACACCGCCTCGAGCAGGTTGGTCTTGCCCGCCCCGTTCTCGCCGGTGAGGATGACGAAGCCGGGCCCCGGCGCAATCAGGGCGTCCGCATAAGAGCGGAAATCGGTCAGGCTGAGGCGGGAGACGTGCACAGGGCAACCCTAGAACATGCGCCGCCGCCTTCCCAGCTTGGCGTCTAACGGTTAGGCGGGAGCCAGGATGAGCGACGACACCGACGCGATCGTGCCGATGGACGTGGCCGGCAACCGGCTGACCCTGCTCGCCGACGGGCCGGAGCGGCTCGAGGCGCTGATCGCGCTGATCGACGACGCCAGAGACTCGCTTCGCGTCCTTTATTATATCTGGGAGGATGACGTCGCTGGCCGGCGGGTGCGCGACGCCCTGCTCGGCGCGGCGCGGCGCGGCGTGCTGGTCTGGCTCCTCGTCGACGGGTTCGGCGCGTCGGGCGCCTCGTCGGGCTTCTTTCAGCCCCTGATCGATGCCGAGGTCCGCTTCTGCCGCTTCGTGCCGCGCTGGGGCCGGAGCTATCTGCTGAGGAACCACCAGAAGCTGGCGCTCGCCGACGGCAACAAGGCGATCGTCGGCGGCTTCAACATCTCCGACGATTATTTCGGGACGATCGAATCGGGCGCCTGGCGCGATCTCGGGCTCGAGGTGGAAGGGCCGGGCGTCGAACCGCTCGTCCGCTATTTCGAGGGGCTGTTCGGCTGGGCCGAAACACCCGACGCCTCGATCCGGCGCCTGCGGCTGATGCTCAGCCGGAACAGCGCCAGCGAAGGCCCGCTGCACTGGCTGTTCGGCGGGCCGACGCGGCTGCTCAGCCCCTGGGCGCGTTCGGTCAAGAGCGACCTGATGCGCGCGACGCGGGTCGACGTCATCTCGGCTTATTTCGCGCCGAGCCTGTCGATGATGCGCCGGCTGTTCGGAATCGCCAAGCGCGGCCGCCTCAGGATTGTGACGCCGTCCAGGCTGGACCACCAATGGGCGGTCGGGGCGGCGCGTTTCTTCTACTGGCGGCTGTTGAAGCGCGGCGCCGAGATTTACGAATATCAGCCGACCAAGCTCCATGCCAAGCTGATCGTGATCGACGACGTCGTCCATATCGGCTCGGCCAATTTCGACTTGCGCAGCCTCTATCTCAACCTGGAGATGATGCTGCGGGTCGAGAATCCCGCCTTCGCGGCGATGATGCGGCGCTTCGTCGACGGCGAGGTCGCGAACAGCAAGCGGATCACGCCCGAAGCGCACCGGGCGAGCATGACCTGGTGGAACCGGCTGCAATGGGGGTTCGGCTATTTCCTGGTCGCCACCGCCGATTACAATCTGTCGCGGCGGCTCAACTTTCGGAAGGTCAGCTTCGGGCGCCGGCGCACCAGCGCCTGACGGTCAGGCTTTCCAGCCCCAGAACAGGTGGCAGGGCGGGATGTTGACCCACTCGAAGGCCTTGTCGACCCGCTCGAAATGGGGCGCCATATATTCGCGCACCTTGGACGAGAATTGGTAGACGAGGAAGGCGCCGCCCGGGCGCAGCGCCTCGGCGGTCTCCTCGGCGATGGCCGGGCCGACGCCCGCGGGCAGGGTCGAGAAGGGCAAGCCCGAGAGGATGAAGTCGGCATGTTCGAAGCCGCAATCGGCGATGATCTGACGGACGTCGACCGCGGAGCCGGTCACCGGGAACAGCCGGCTGTCGGTGAACTTGCCGCGCAGATAGCGGGTGAAATCCGCATTGGTGTCGATCGCGATCAGGGTCGCGTCGGGAGCCATGCGGCGCAGCACCTGCTCGGTAAAGGTGCCGACGCCGGGGCCGTATTCGACGAACAATTTGCAATTCGCCCAATTCACGGGCGCGAGCATCCTGTCGATCACCGTCTTGGATGAAGGGATGACCGAGCCGACCATGACCGGATGCTTGATGAACCCGCGCAGGAAATGCCACAGCGGGCCGCCGCCCGCTTGGCGCGCGTAACGACGATCTCTTCGTGCTTCGTTCCAGGATGCCGACATGCTGCTTCCAGATTTGTTCGGAAAGATGACGCGTTGGCAAATCGGGGCGCGATTGGCAACCCGCAAGCGGCCTCCCCCCTCTGCCGGAATCGGCCACCTGCGCGGAAAAGGCGGCTGAGATGAACGGTTTCGGGCTCTCCCGGGAGCGATTCGCTTTGCTTTTCGCGGTGATGCTGGTCGCCGCAGCGGGCAATACGGCGATGCAGTCGCTCCTCCCCGCGATCGGCCGCGAGCTCGGCGTCGCCGACATCTGGGTCGCGGTCGCCTTCTCGCTTTCGGCCGTCGTCTGGGTAGCGATGGCGCCGGTCTGGGCCCGCCGCGCGGACCGCCGCGGGCGGCGGGCGCTGATGCGGCTGGGGCTCTACGGCTTCATCGTCTCGTCCTTGATCTGCGGCGGCGCGCTCGCGGCGGGCCTCGCCGGCCTCGCCGGGCCGATGGTCGTCTTCACGATCTTCATGCTCGGGCGGACCTTCTACGGCTTTCTCGGCTCGGCCTCGCCGCCCGCGGTCCAGGCCTATATCGCGGCGCGCACCGACGGCGAGCAAAGGACCAGCGCGCTCGCCGCCATCGCCTCCTCCTTCGGCCTCGGCACGATCATCGGCCCGGCGATCGCGCCGCTCTTCATCTTTGCGCCGCTCGGCCTGTCGGCGCCATTGTTCGCCTTCGCGATCATCGCCGCGATCGTGCTCGCCTGGATCATTTTGAGGCTGCCCGACGACACTCCGAAGAATCCGGCCCGGGGGCCGATCGTCGCTTACCCCTCGATCGGCGGCGGCGGAGCCGAAGTCGCGCTGGACGAGAATGTCGCCTCGGCCTTGTCGTGGCGCGACCCGCGCGTCTTGCCCTGGCATCTGATCGGCGTCGCCGGCGGGCACGGCCACGCCATCCTCCTCGGCGTGATCGGCTTCCTCGTCATCGACCGGCTCAATCTCCCGCTCGACCACGCCCAGCAATGGATCGCGATCGTGCTGATGGCGGGCGCGGCGGCGTCGCTCTTCGCGCAATGGTGGCTGATCCCGCAGCTCGGCCTCGATCCCCGCCAGCTGGTGCTCTGGGGCTCGCTGATCGCCGCCGTCGGATCGGCGATGACCGGCCTCGCCCAAGGCGTCTACCCGCTCACCATCGGCTTCGCTTTGGCCTCATTGGGCTTCGGCCTGTTCCGGCCCGGCTTCACCAGCGGCGCCTCGCTCGCGGTCGGCCTCGACCAGCAGAACGAGGTCGCGGGGCAGGTGACCTCGGTCAACGGCGTCGCCTTCGTCGCAGGGCCGGCGCTCGGCGTCGCGCTCTACTGGTTCGGCCTGCCCCTGCCCTTCCTCGCCACCGCCGCGCTGATGCTCGCGCTGGCCGGCTGGACGGCGTGGCGCTTCATCCCTTCGGCCCCCGCGACGTGAGCATGCCGGGCGCGATGAAACCGATGCCCGCGCTGCGCGCGTCCTGCTTCAGGCTGTCCTGGATCTTCTCATATTCGAGCTCCATTTCGGGCGTGACCGAGGCGCGGGTCTCCTTCAGCGCCCGCTCGAACTCGGCCATCCCCACTTCCTTGGCCTCGATCGAGCCGCGCAGCGCGGTGAGCCCGGCGCGGCGGACGAGGTCCTCGAGGTCGGCGCCGGTGAAGCGCTCGCTGCGCTCAGCCAGCGCGTCGAGATCGACATCCTTGGCCAGCGGCATGCCCTTGGTGTGGATGCCGAGAATGTGGCGGCGGCCCTTCTCGTCGGGGACGGGGACGTAGATCAGCTCGTCGAAACGGCCCGGGCGGAGCAAAGCCGGGTCGATCAGATTGGGCCGGTTGGTGGCGCCGATGACGACGACGGACTGCAGTTCCTCGAGCCCGTCCATCTCGGCAAGGATGGTGTTGACGACGCGCTCGGTCACCTGCGGCTCGCCCAGGCCGCCGCCGCGGGCGGGGACAAGGCTGTCCAGTTCGTCGATGAAGATGACGGTGGGCGCGACCTGGCGCGCGCGCGAGAACAGGCGGGCGATCTGCTGCTCCGATTCGCCATACCATTTGGAGAGAAGGTCGGACGATTTGGTCGCGATGAAATTGGCCTCCGCTTCGCGCGCGCAAGCCTTGGCGAGCAAGGTCTTGCCGGTGCCGGGCGGGCCGTAGAGCAGGAAGCCCTTGGCCGGACGGATGCCGAGCCGGCGGAAGGAGTCCGGGTGCTTCAACGGCAGCTCGACGCCTTCGCGAAGGCGCTCGCGCGCTTCGTCGACGCCGCCGACATCGTCCCAGCCGATCGTCGGCGCCTGCACCATCACCTCGCGCATCGCCGACGGCTGGACGCGCTTCAGCGCTTCCTCGAAATCCTTGCGGGTGACCGAGAGCGTGTCGAGCACCTCGGGCGGGATCGTGCCCTCCTCGAGGTTCAGCTGCGGCATGATCCCGCGGATCGCCTCGATCGCCGCCTCGCGGACCAGAGCCGCCAGGTCGGCGCCGACGAAGCCGTAAGTCCGGCGGGCGAGGCCGGCAAGGTCGACCCCCTCGGCGAGCGGCATGCCGCGGGTGTGGATGCCGAGAATCTCGCGGCGGCCGCCTTCGTCGGGCACCCCGATCACAATCTCGCGGTCGAAGCGGCCGGGGCGCCTCAGCGCCTCGTCGATCGCCTCGGGCCGGTTGGTGGCGGCGATGACGACGACGCTCTGCCGGGGCTCGAGGCCGTCGAGTAAGGAGAGCAGCTGCGCGACCAGGCGTTTTTCGGTCTCGCCGGTGACCTGGCCGCGCTTGGGCGCGATCGAATCGATCTCGTCGATGAAGATGATCGAGGGCGCGTTGGCGGCGGCCTCCTCGAACAGGTCGCGCAGCCTTTTCTCGCTCTCGCCATAAGCCGAGCCCATCACCTCGGGGCCGGCGATATGGAAGAAATTGGCGTCGCTCTCATTGGCGACGGCGCGCGCCAGGCGGGTCTTGCCGGTGCCGGGCGGGCCGTGCAGCAGCACGCCCTTGGGCGGATCGACGCCGAGCCGCTCGAAAATCTCCGGATAGCGCAAGGGGAGCTCGACCATCTCCCGGAGCTGGTCGATGGTCGTGCCCATGCCGCCGAGATCGTCATAGGTGACGTCGGCGCGGCGCTTCTCCTTGGCCTCGGTATATTCGGGGCGCAGCTCGATCTCGCTATTGGCGTCGATATGGACGACGCCCTTGGGCGCGGTCGAGACGACGACCAGCCGGATCTCCTGGAGCGCGAAGGCGGGCGCGGTCAGCATCTGGCGCAATTCGGGCGGGATCTCGCCGCGCGGGAGCTGCTGCTGGCCGGTGGTGGCGACGACGTCGCCCGCGGTCAGCGGCTTCATCCCGAAACTGCGCTTCAGCGCATGGGCCGAGCCCTGCAGGCGCAGATTCTTCTGAGCGGGGGCGAAGACGACGCGCTGGGCGGGCTTCGATTCGGCCTTGCGGATCTCGACAAAGTCGCCCGCTCCGACCCCGGCATTGGCGCGTTGCAACCCGTCGAGGCGGACGATGTCGATGCCCTCGTCCTCGCTGTAAGGGCGAAGCGCGCGAGCGGGCGTCGAGCGCTTGCCGATAATCTCGATGACGTCGCCTTCCTTGAGGCGGTGCACCTTCATCAGCCGCTCGGGCAGCCGGGCGAAGCCGCGGCCGCTGTCGGCGGGCGGCATGTTCGCGACCTGCACTTTGCGCGCCGTCGTGCGCTCCAGTGTGCCGGTGTCCGCCATGAATGCTCCTTA
>DASQFO010000358.1:0-2726 GCA_035633095.1 Allosphingosinicella sp.
AGTGAAAAGGGCAAAAAACCGCCATTTGCTGCCGCGCGGCGGTTGTAGCGGGCGGCTCCAGATGCTAGCTGCATGAAATCGCAGCCCCGACGGGCGCGATTTGAATTGCGCCGGCTTCGCGCCGGCCCGCTAGGTTGACGCTGTATGTGGCATTTTCCCTCCAGGCTGACGCGCCGCCTTCCCGGCGACGCGGGACTTGGCGGACTTCGGCCGGCATGGACCGGCCTGCCCCAGGCAGCAGACGCACATTTCCATCTTTCAACCCGGACATCCGACGCGCGTGCGCAGTCCGCCGCGCGGCCGTCCATATTCGAGCGCGTGCACCCTCTGGCTCTTGGGACCTGGGTGCGCGCGTGGAGTGACCTTAATGACCATGCGCATGCTGATCGACGCGCGCCACCAGGAAGAGACCCGGGTGGCCGTGATCAAGGGAAATCGGATCGAGGAATTTGATTTCGAATCCGCCGAGCACAAGCAGCTCAAGGGAAATATCTATCTAGCCAAGGTGACGCGGGTCGAACCGTCGCTGCAGGCGGCGTTCGTCGATTATGGCGGCAATCGCCACGGATTTCTGGCCTTCTCCGAAATCCACCCCGATTATTACCAGATCCCCCGCGAGGACCGCGAGGCTCTGCTCCGCGAGGAGGCCGAGCATGCCGAGGAGGAGGAGCGGCTGCGCGCCGCCGAATATGACGGCGATTATGACGACGATCATCTCGTCGAGGCGGAAGAAGAGCCGATCGAAGCCGAGACGCTGACCGCCGACGGCGAGGAGCCCGGCGAAGGCGAAGGCGAGGACGAGACCCCGCCGGCGCCGCCCGAGGAAGCCGAGAGCGCGTCGGAGGAAAGCGCCGTGGAGACTCTGAGGCGCAAGCGCCAGAATCTCAGGCGCCGCTACAAGATCCAGGACGTGATCCGGCGCCGCCAGGTGCTGCTCGTCCAGGTCGTCAAGGAAGAGCGCGGCAACAAAGGCGCGGCGCTGACCACCTATCTCAGCCTCGCCGGCCGCTATTGCGTGCTGATGCCCAATACATCGCACGGCGGCGGGATCAGCCGGAAAATCTCCAACGGCGCCGACAGGAAGCGGCTGAAGCAGATCATGGCCGATCTGTCGCTTCCCTCGACCATGGGCTGCATCGTCCGCACCGCGGGCCTCTCGCGCACCAAGGTCGAGATCAAGCGCGACTTCGACTATCTCGCCCGGCTCTGGGACGAGATCCGCGAGAACACGCTGAAAAGCTCGGCGCCGGCGCTCGTCTATCAGGACAGCGACCTCGTCAAGCGCGCCATCCGCGACATCTACAATCGCGACATCGACGAAGTGATCGTCGAGGGCGCGGACGGCTATCGCGACGCCCGCCAGTTCATGAAATTGCTGATGCCGAGCCACGTCAAGCGGGTGAAGGACTATGTCGACCCGGTGCCCTTGTTCCAGCGCTACGGCGCCGAGGACCAGCTGTCGGCGATGTACCAGCCGCTCGTGCAGCTCAAATCGGGCGGCTATATCGTGATCAACCCGACCGAGGCCCTGGTCTCGATCGACATCAACTCGGGGCGCTCGACCCGCGAGCACAATATCGAGCAGACCGCTTATTCGACCAATATCGAGGCGGCGCACGAGATATCCCGCCAGCTCCGCCTGCGCGACATGGCCGGCCTCGTCGTGATCGACTTCATCGACATGGAATCGAACGGCCATATCCGCAAGGTCGAGAAGGCGATGAAGGACGCGCTGAGGAACGACCGCGCCCGCATCCAGGTCGGCCGCATCTCGTCGTTCGGGCTGATGGAGATGAGCCGCCAGCGCCTGCGGACCGGCGTGCTCGAGGCCTCGACCCGCCCTTGCGCGCATTGCGAAGGCACCGGGCTGATGCGGACCGCCGCCTCGGCCGGCCTCTCGGCGCTGCGCATGCTCGAGGACGAGGCCGGGCGCGGCCGCGGCAGCCGGATCGTGCTCCGCGCCGGGCGCGAGGCCGCGGTCTATCTGCTCAACAAGAAGCGCGCCGAGATCGGCGAGGTCGAGGAGGGCTATGGCGTCGCCGTCGAGGTGCTGATCGACGAGAGCCTCGAAGGCGCCCGGATGAGCGTCGAATCGCTGGGACCGCCGCCGGCGGAACGGCCGCGCGTCGCGCGCGAGGCGCCCGCTCCCGAGGAGGATGACGAGGACGACTTCGTCGAGGAGATGGACGAGGACGAGGGCGAGGACGAGCAGGAGGAAGAAAAAGAAGAGGAAGCCGCCGGGGCGCCGCGCGAGGGGCGCCGTCCCGCCCGCGCCGCCGACGAGGAGCGTGGCGACGGGCGCAAGCGCCGTCGCCGCCGCGGCCGCCGCGGCGGCCGCCGCCGCGAACGCCCCGAAGGCGAGGAAGACGAAGCCCCGGCCGACGCGGAGGCGCCCGCGCCGGAACCCGTGATCGCCGAAGAGGCTGAGGCGGAGGCGCCTGCGAAGACGGCGCGCCGCCGTCCGCGCGCCCGCAAGCGCGGCGACGCGCCCGCACGCGAGGAAGCGGCGGCGCCGGCCGAGCCCGAGCCCGAGGCCGCGCCCGAGCCCGAACCCGAAGCCGTCGTGGAAGCGGCGCCCAAGCCCAAGCCGCCCCGTGGCCGCCGCAAGAAGACCGAGCCCGAGCCCGAGGCCGAAGCCGCACCCGAGCCGGTGCCTGAGCCGCCGCCCGCCCCCGAAGCCGCCAACGACGCGGCTCCGCCCAAGCGCAGCCGCAGCAAGGCGGCGC
>DASQFO010000359.1:0-2796 GCA_035633095.1 Allosphingosinicella sp.
GCGCGGCGGCGCGGTCGGCTTTCCACCAGACCAGGCCGCAGCCCAGAGCGGCGGCGAGCGCGAAGATGGCGAGCGCCCGCCCCCAGCGCGTTCCGGGCGCCAGCGCGAGGAGACCCAAGCCGGCGCCCGCGGCGAGCAGCAGGAAGGCGGTCCATTGCGGCCGGTCGGGCAGCCAGAACCAGGCGGCGATGCCCGCGATCAGGCCGACCGGGAGCCATAGGGGAAGCTGGGCGCGCTCGGCCTCGAACAGGCGTTCGATTCGCGCACCCAAGGGCCCGAAGATCGCAATTGGAGGCGGCGCTTCGGCTATGCTAGGGGCGCTCGCGTGACCGGTCGCCATGCGCCCCTTCCTCGGAGAAAGCCCGCGTGAGCGCAAGCGAAGTCGTGACGCGCTTCGCGCCCTCCCCGACCGGATTCCTCCATATCGGCGGCGCCCGCACGGCTTTGTTCAACTGGCTCTTCGCCCGCCGCCATGAAGGCAAGTTCCTGTTACGGATCGAGGATACCGACAAGGCGCGCTCGACCCAGGCGGCGATCGACGCGATCGTCGACGGGATGCGATGGCTGGGACTCGACTGGGACGGCGAAACCCATTTCCAGTCGGAATTCGCGGGCCGGCACACCGAAGTGGCGGAGCAGTTGCTCGCGGGCGGCCATGCCTATCGCTGCTGGATGAGCAACGAGGAGCTCGCCGCTGAGCGCGAGGCGGCGCAGCGCGACAGAAAGCCGTTCCGGATTCGTAGCCCGTGGCGCGCGCGGAGCGACGGACCGGCGGACCAGCCGGGCGTGGTGCGGCTCATGGCGCCGCAAGCGGGCGAGACCGCGATCGAGGACCAGGTCCAGGGCCGCGTGACCATGCACAATGCCGAGATCGACGATTTCGTGCTGCTGAGGTCTGACGGCTCGCCCACCTACATGCTGGCGGTGGTGGTCGACGACCACGACATGGGCGTCACCCACATCATCCGCGGCGACGACCATCTCAACAACGCCTTCCGCCAGCTGGCGATCATCAGAGCGATGGGCTGGTCCGAGCCGGTCTACGGGCATGTGCCCCTGATCCATGGCGCCGACGGCGCGAAGCTCTCCAAGCGGCACGGGGCGCTCGGCGTCGACGCCTATCGCGACGAGCTCGGCGTGCTGCCCGAGGCTTTGTTCAACTATCTGCTCCGGCTCGGCTGGGGGCATGGCGACGACGAGTTCATCGCCAAAGAGGATGCGGTCAAATGGTTCGGGCTCGACCATGTCGGGCGCTCGCCCTCGCGCTTCGACATCAAGAAGCTCGAGAATCTGAACGGCCATTATCTGCGCGAGGCCGATCCCGCCCGGCTCGCCGCGCTGGTCGCGCCGAAGCTCGAGGGCATCGACGTCGCCTTGCTCGCCAAGGCGATGCCGGTGCTGACGCCGAGGGCGAAGGACCTCAACGAGCTCGCGGACGGCGCCGCCTTCCTCACTCAGGCCCGCCCGCTTGACATGGACGAGAAAGCGGCCTTGCTTCTCGAAGGAGACGCGCGGGCCCTGCTCGCACGCGTCCGCCAGTCTTTGGCCGCGCTCGAAGACTGGACGGCCGAACGTTGCGAGCAGGCGGTGCGCGAGGTGGCGGAAGCGCAGGGCGTCAAGCTCGGCCAGGTGGCGCAGCCGCTGCGGGCGGCGCTGACCGGACGGGCGACGTCGCCGGGGATATTCGATGTGCTGGCGTTGCTCGGACGCGAGGAAAGCCTCGCCCGGATCGCCGACGCGGAGGGAGAAGGATAAGTAGATGGCGGGCAAGGCAAGGCTCACGATCGGCGGCGAGGATCACGATTGCGACGTGCTGTCGGGCACGGTCGGGCCCGACGTGGTCGACATCCGCAAGCTCTATTCCGAAGCCAGCGTCTTCACCTACGATCCCGGCTTCACTTCGACCGCTTCCTGCCAATCCGAGATCACCTATATCGACGGCGACGCCGGCATCCTCCTCCACCGCGGCTATCCGATCGACCAGCTCGCCGAGAATTCGACCTTCATGGAGGTCTGCTACCTGCTCCTCAACGGCGAGCTGCCCAAGGCGGACGAGCTGGCGAGCTTCACCTATACCATCTCGCGCCACACCATGCTGCACGAGCAGTTGGCGACCTTCTACCGCGGCTTCCGGCGCGACGCGCACCCGATGGCGATCATGTGCGGCGTGGTCGGCGCGCTCTCCGCTTTCTATCACGATTCGACCGACATCACCGATCCCAAGCAGCGGATGATCGCGTCGCACCGCCTGATCGCCAAGATGCCGACGATCGCGGCGATGGCGTATAAATATTCGGTCGGCCAGCCGTTCATGTACCCCCAGAACACCCTCTCCTACACCGGCAATTTCCTCAGGATGACCTTCGGCGTCCCGGCCGAGCCCTATGAGGTCAATCCGGTGATCGAAAGTGCGATGCGGCGGATCTTCATCCTCCACGCCGACCATGAGCAGAACGCCTCGACCTCGACCGTCCGCCTGGCGGGCTCGTCGGGCGCCAACCCCTTCGCCTGCATCGCCGCGGGCATCGCCTGCCTTTGGGGCCCGGCGCATGGCGGCGCCAACGAGGCGGCGCTCAACATGCTGCGCGAGATCGGCAGCCCCAGGCGCATCCCCGAATATATCGCGCGCGCCAAGGACAAGGACGATCCCTTCCGGCTGATGGGCTTCGGCCACCGCGTCTACAAGAGCTTCGACCCGCGCGCAAAGGTGATGAAGCAGTCCGCGGACGAGGTGCTGGGGCTGCTCGGGATTGACAACAACCCCACGCTGCAGGTCGCAAAGGAGCTCGAGAAGAT
>DASQFO010000360.1:0-1710 GCA_035633095.1 Allosphingosinicella sp.
AGCCCCGTTCCGCCCGCAGCATGCGCAATCGGTTCTTCATGCCGGCCCCATTGTAAAATCTTGCTGACGATATGTCATGCGGGCGTGACTAGCGCCTTGGAACTCCGGTGTCAATATAACCTTACAGAAAGAAATAACGACCTTACCTGCGGCCTTGCCCCGCGCGTCCCGGCGCTTTCTTGACCCATCCGCCCCCATCGGCCAAAGCGGAGCGACCGCACGCAAAGCCAGCGAAGGCGAACTCTTGGGCTCGACACCGCTCTCCTTCCAGAAGCTCATCCTGACGCTCCATGATTATTGGAGCGCCCAGGGCTGCGTCATCCTCCAGCCTTACGATCTCGAAATGGGGGCGGGGACTTTTCATCCGGCGACGACGTTGCGCGCGCTCGGCCCCGATCCGTGGAAGGCGGCCTTTGTCCAGCCGAGCCGCCGCCCGACCGACGGCCGCTACGGCGACAATCCGAACCGGCTCCAGCATTATTACCAATATCAGGTCATGCTGAAGCCGAGCCCGCTTGATTTGCAGGCGCTCTATCTGGGCTCGCTCGCCGCCATCGGCGTCGATCCGCTCAAGCACGACATCCGCTTCGTCGAGGACGATTGGGAGAGCCCGACGCTGGGCGCCTGGGGCCTGGGCTGGGAGGTCTGGTGCGACGGCATGGAGGTGACCCAATTCACCTATTTCCAGCAGGTCGGCGGCTACGATTGCAAGCCGGTCTCGGGCGAGCTCACCTACGGCCTCGAGCGGCTCGCCATGTACATCCAGGGCGTCGACAGCGTCTACGACTTGGCGTTCAACGATGACGGGGTCACCTACGGCCAGGTCTTCCACGAGAACGAAGTCGAATTCAGTGCCTACAATTTCGAGGTGGCGGACACCGACAGCCTGTTCGAGCGCTTCAATCTCGCCTCGGAGGAATGCCACCGCTGCCTCGAGGCCGGCCTGCCGCTTCCCGCCTACGACCAGGTGATCAAGGCCAGCCACATCTTCAACACGCTCCAAGCGCGCGGCGTGATCTCGGTCGCCGAGCGTCAGGCCTATATCGGGCGCGTGCGGGATCTCGCCAAGGGCGCTTGCGCCGCCTGGATGGAGAAGAACGGGTGGAGCGCGTGAAACCCCGCGCCGCCAGGCGCAATTCTCTTTCTCTTCTCTGCGCCTCTGCGTCTCTGCGCGCGCAAAAAAGAGGGTTCGCGCAGAGACGCAGAGGCGCAGAGAGGCTGTGCGCATGAGCGACTTTCTGCTCGAGCTTCTGTCGGAAGAGATACCGGCAAGGATGCAGGCCAAGGCTGCCGCCGATCTTGCCCGCCTGTTCGGCGAGCAGCTCGCCGAAGCGGCCTTGAAGGCCGAGGCGGTTGAGACCTGCGTCACGCCGCGGCGGCTCGCCCTGATCGCGCGCGGGCTACCCGATCGGACTGAGGCGGTGTCGGAGGAAATCAAAGGTCCGCGCGCCGCCGCGCCGGCGCAGGCCATCGACGGCTTCCTTGGCAAGTATAAACTGAGCTTCAGCGAGCTGACCGAGCGAGACGGTGTATTGTACGCCCACATCGACACCCCCGGCCGCGCCACGTCGGACGTCCTCGCCGAGGCCATTCCCGCGATCGTGCGGGCCTTCCCCTGGCCCAAGGCGATGCGCTGGGGCGAGGCCTCGGCGTCGACCGAAAGCCCGCGCTGGGTTCGCCCGTTGCAGGGCATCGTCGCCCTGCTTGGCG
>DASQFO010000361.1:0-2084 GCA_035633095.1 Allosphingosinicella sp.
CGCCGCGGGGCCCTGAAGCAGCGCGTCGCGGGCCTGGCTGGTCCAGTCAGCCATTGCGCGCCCTGAGCTCGTCGATCGCGGCGAGGATGCGCTCGGGCGTGGCGGGGGCGTCGAGCATCGCCAGCCCCTTGCCTGGCGCGGCGGCGGCGACGGCTTGAGTCAAAGCCGAGAAGACCGAGATGGCGAGCATCAGCGGCGGCTCGCCGACCGCCTTGGAGCGGTGGATGGTGGGCTCTTCGTTGCGTCCGCGCTCCCAGATCGCGATCTCCATGCGCGCCGGGCGATCGTTGGCGGTCGGGATCTTGTAGGTGGACGGCGCGTGGGTCAGCAGGCGGCCGCGCTTATCGTAGACCAGCTCTTCCGTCGTCAGCCAGCCCATGCCCTGAATGAAGCCGCCCTCGATCTGCCCCAGGTCGATCGCCGGGTTGAGCGAGCGGCCGACGTCGTGGAGGATGTCGACCGCGACGACCTTGTGCTCGCCGGTGAGCGTGTCGATCACGACTTCGCTGAGCGCGGCGCCATAAGCGAAATAGAGGAAAGGGCGGCCGCGGTGGCTGGGCCGGTCATAGGCGATGTCCGGCGTCGCGTAGAAGCCGGTCGCGGCGAGCGAGATGCGCGCGAGATGGGCGCGGCGGCAAAGCTCTGCGAAGGTCCAGCCTGCGGAGTCTGGCTCGGTTGCGGCGAAGGCGTCGAGGCGCTTGCTGATCGTCTCCGCGGCATATTTCGCGGCCATGCCGTTCAAGTCCGCGCCCGACGAGGCGGCGGTCGCCGATGTGTTGGGCACCTTGTCGGTTCGCGTCGCGCTGATCTTCACGGTCTCGATCGGCACGGCGAAGACGTCCGCCACCACCTGGGCGACCTTGATCATCAGCCCCTGGCCCATCTCGGTGCCGCCATGGTTCAGGTGGATCGAGCCGTCGGCATAGACCAGCACCAGCGCGCCGGCCTGGTTGAGGTGCGTGGTGGTGAAGCTGATCCCGAATTTGACCGGGGTGAGCGCGAGGCCTTTCTTGAGGAAAGTGTGGCCGGCGTTGAACGCGTCCACTTCGGCGCGGCGCGCGGCATAGCCGGCGCTCTCCGCCAGTTCGGCGATGATCTCCGGAGCGACATTATCCTCGACCTGCATGTGATAGGGCGTGACGTCGCGGCCGGGCCCGTAGAGGTTGGCCTGGCGGACGGCGAGCGGATCGAGGCCCAGGTGCGCGGCCACGGCGTCCATCACCCGCTCGATCGCCATCATCCCCTGCGGCCCGCCAAAGCCGCGGAAGGCGGTGTTGGAGACGGTGTGGGTCTTGAGGCGATGCGAGACGATCTCGACCGCGGGCAGGTAATAGCAATTGTCGGCGTGGAACATGGCGCGGTCGTTGATCGCCGGCGAAAGGTCCGCGGTGGCGCCGCAGCGTGAGGCGAGGACGATGCGGATCGCCTCGATCCGCCCGTCGCCGTCGAATCCCACATCGTAATCCACGGCGAAATCGTGGCGCTTGCCGGTCGCGACCATGTCGTCGTCGCGGTCGGCGCGGAATTTGGCGGGCCGGCCGGTCTTCGCCGCGACCAGCGCGCAGGCGACCGCGAAGGCGGCGGCCTGGGTCTCCTTGCCGCCGAACGCGCCGCCCATGCGGCGGACCTCGACGGTGATCTGGGCATGGCTGCGCCCGAGCAAGGTCGCGACGAGATGCTGGATCTCGCTCGGATGCTGGGTGGAGCTGAGGATGTGGAGCCGGCCCTGCTCGCCGGGCGTGGCGAGCGCGGCCTGGCCTTCGAGATAGAAATGCTCCTGGCCGCCCATTTCGAGCGTGCCGGTCAGGCGGTTCGGCGCGGCGGCAAGTCCGGCTTCGGCGTCGCCGCGAGCCATGACCTGGGTCTCTTCGATCTCGGAGCCGGCGGCCTCCGCGTCCGCGATCGTGACCAGAGCGGGGCGCGGCTCGACGACAGCCTTGCCGAGCCGGGCGGCGCGGCGCGCGGCGAGCGTGCTGGTCGCGGCGACCAGGAAGAGGGGCTGGCCTGGATAGAGGATTTCACCGTCTGCGAGCAGCCTGTCGTCATGGACGACGGGGCCGACATTGTTCTCGCCGGTTATGTCG
>DASQFO010000362.1:0-3888 GCA_035633095.1 Allosphingosinicella sp.
GACCGCGCCAAATGCGACGAAATCCTGGCGACGATGATCGATCCGGGGCAGGTCGCCGCCTTTTTCATCTGCGGCCCCGGCCCGATGATGGACGCCGCCGAAGAGGCTCTGAAGGCGCGCGGCGTGGCTTCGGACAGGATCCATCTGGAGCGCTTCACCGCCGGGCGGCCCTCGGCGGCGCTGGAAGCGCAGATGCAGGCGCTGACCAAGGAAGCGGCCGGACTGACGATGCTGGTCACCCTGGACGGCCGCAAGCGCCGCGTGGCGTTTGACGCGGGCGTGGGCAACATCCTCGACAGCGCCCGCGCGGCGGGCCTGCCGGCTCCCTTCGCCTGCAAGGCCGGGGTCTGCGCCACCTGCCGGGCGCGGGTGGTGTCGGGCGAGGTCGAGATGGCGGCGCGTTACGGCCTCACCGACGAGGAGATGGCGGCGGGCTACGTCCTCACCTGCCAGTCGGTCCCCCGGGGCGACGGCGTGGAGCTCGACTACGACGCCTGAGGCTCAGGGGCGGACCCCAGGCCCCGCTGCATGATCTCAACCACGCGCAGCGCCAGCGCCTCCGGCATGAACGGGCCGGCGGGATCGAACCAGGTGTGGGTCCAGTTGATCATGCCGAAGAACAGCATCGTGTTCACCCGCGCGCCGCCGCCCGGGGCGATTTCGGCGATCACCGATTCCGCCGCCGCGATGATCCGCCGCTGCTTGGCGACGACGTCCGCCCGCCGTTCCGGCGGCAAACTGTCAAGTTCGTTCAGCAGCACCTTGTGATGGTTCTGCGCGCTCGCGTAGAGCCGCATGAACGCAACCGTCAGCGCCCGAAGCTTGTCGTCCGCGCTGCCGCTCGCGCATGCCGTCTCGGCTGCCTCGGTCAGCGCATCGAGATGCTCGGCCATGACCGCGTAGAGAATGTCGTCCTTCGACGGGAAGTAGTGGTAGATCAAAGATTTGGACGTGCTGCACGCCGTGGCGAGATCGGCCACCGAGGCGCCGGCGAAACCGCGCCGGGCGTAAAGGTCCGCGGCCGCGTCCAGGATCGCGGCGTGACGCTTGTCGTAATCGGGAGACTGGGGCCTCGCCATGGCGCCACCATAGGGCGGCGCGGCGCGAAGGGCTACCTGCGGCGGTAGCTCTCGAATCCGCTCGGCGCGCTCTCGTCGAAGGCGATGACGGCGCGGGTGACGTTCTGCATCAGCTCCATCCGCGCCGGCACCGGCGTCGCCGTCCGCCCGATCATCACCGCGACCGCATAATGGCGGCCGTCGGGCGAGGTCAGGATACCGATATCGTTATAGCCGGCCTGGGTCGCGCCCAGCACCTGGCCGGTGCCGGTCTTGTGGGCGATCCGCCAGCCCGGCGCGAGCCCACCGGTCAGCCGCTGCCGGCCGGTGCGGGTCTGCGACATGATCGAAACGAGCCGCTCGGTCGAGGCGCGGGACAAGAGCTCGCCGCGGCGCAATCGGGCAAGGCCGGCGACGATCCCGTCGGCCGTCGCGCCGTCGACCGGATCGTCGATGTAGCTCTCGAACGCCTCGCGGCGGCGGTCCGTGGGGACGTTGCTGCGCGCCTGGTAGAAAGCCCTGCCGACCGAATAAGCCGGCGACCATTGCAGGCCGGCGATCTCGCTCTGCATCAGCCGCTCGCCCGGGCCGAAGCGAATACCCTCGATCCGGTTGCGCGCGATCATCGCCCGCACCGCGGCCGGTCCTCCGGCGTGGCGCAGGACGATGTCGTTGCAGGTATTGTCGCTCTGGGTCAGCGCGCGAAACATGAGCTCGCTTAAGGTCGTCGTGTAGCCGTTGGCGCCGATCTGGCCGGCGATCGGCTGGTGAAACAGGGTCAAATCATCGCGGCGGACGGTGACGCGCTGGTCGAGGTCGAGCTGCCCTGCGTCGGCGCGTTGCAGGGCGGTGAGCGCGACCCAGAACTTGCTGACGCTCTGCTGCGGGTAATAGCGGTCTCCATTCCAGCTCGTCGCCCAGCCGGTCTCGACGTCGCGGACGGCGATCCCGACCTCGCCGTCGAAAGAGCGGCCGAGCTCGCGGACGCGGGCTTCGAGGATGCGCTGCGCCTGGACGTCGGCCGACGCGGCCGCTCGCGGCGGGAATTGGGCCGACCCGGCGGCGGAAATGCAGCCTGCAACGATCAGCGCCGCCAAGCCCAATATGCGTATCCGCCCGATCATCGTCGCTCCCTAACGCCTTTCACCCCAAGGATTTGCAGCATAATCGGCGGAGCGTTTCTGTCAGCTTAATCGCCGTCGCCGAAAGACGAGGCGTGTCGCCGATGCGGCGGACCGAATCCATATCGTAATAACCACGATTGGCGGGCGAGCAGCCGGCGTCAGAAGCTGAAGTGGGCGGTGATCCGGAAATCGCGTCCGGCGAGCGGCGCGAAATCCTTGAGAAAGCTCGCGTGCCGCCGCGCCACGACATCGAAGACGTTGTTGGCGGACAGGATGACGGCGCTGCGATTGCCCTGGCCGAAGGGATGGAAGGAGAGCGACGCGTTCACCATCACATGGCCGTCGGTCCGGGTCTCGAACGCGGCGATGCGGTCCTGACCGGAGACCCATTCCAGCTCGACGCGTCCGTTGACGACGTCGGACTGCGCCTCGATCCCGCCGAGCAGCCTGAACGGGGGAATGCGGGGGGCGGGGCCGCTCGTTTCGATCGTGGCGCGGACATGGTCGGCGAGCGCGTCGGCGTTGAGCGTGAACGCGCCGATCCGGGCGAGGCGCAGCGATCCCTCGATCTCGAAGCCGCGATAGCGGGCATCCGCCTGGAGGTATTGGAAGACCGGCAGGTCGTCCTGGATGGCGCCGGTGGCCTGCTCATAGATATAGTCGTTGAACCGGATGTAATAGGCCGAAGCCCCGAAGCTGTAGCCGTCGCCCGAGCCCCTCAAGGTGAGCTCGATGCCGTTGCTGCTTTCCTTGGAAAGGTCGGGATCGCCGATCTCGAAGGCCTGGGTGCCGGGATGCGGCCCGTTGACGAAGAGCTCCTCGGCGCTCGGCGCGCGCTCGGTGTGCGACAGGTTGACGCCCAAGCGGATCGCGCGCGTCCCGTAGGCGGCCCCGATCGAGCCCGAGAAGGCATCGAAGCTGCGGCCGAGCGCGGGATTGCCGATGATCGCGTCGGCGTCGGCATCGACCGATTGGTGCTCGTAGCGCGCGCCGGCCTCGGCCCGAAGTCGGCCGCGCGAATAGGTTTCGAGCGCGAACAGGCCGAGCTGGCTGGTTCTGTTGACCGGCAGCGATTTCTCGGCGCCGACCGTCTCCAGGCTGCGATGATAATATTGCGCGCCGAAGCCGCCGCCCCAGCCGTTCCGGGTCGATTGGACCGCTTCGAGCCGGCCTTCATAACCGGTGTTGAAGAAGGTGGTGCCGACCGCTCCGGTGTCGTCGATCTCGCTATGCTGGTAATCGGAATAGCCGCCGCGGAGGCGGAGGGAGTCGATGAAGCCGCTGCCGGTGTCGATCTCGGCGCGGCCGTCCATCCTCGTCTGCGCGAGGTCGATCCGCACCTCCTCGGCTGCGACCGCGGGATCGAGCGAGAAGCGGACCGGGATGCCGTAAAGGCTGTCGAAGCGGTTGATCGAAAAGCCGACATTGTTGTCGCCGTGGATCCAGGCGGCGCCGGCGGCGATGTCCCAGGTCCGCCCCTGGCTGTTGGGCATGCGGCCGCGAAGGCCCGCGAGAGCCTGGATGGCCGGATCGGGGCTCGCAAGCGCCTGCTCGCGCAGCGCGGGCGAGAGCAGGAAACCGCCAGTCCTGAGGTCGCCGGTCTTGCTGTAATTGGCATCGAGATGGACAACGAAATCGCTGCCGACCGGCACGTCGACCAGCGCGTTGCCCGAACGCTCATTGGCCGCCGAGCCGTAGGTGGCGAG
>DASQFO010000363.1:0-1797 GCA_035633095.1 Allosphingosinicella sp.
GGCACCGGCGTCGGGCCCAGCAGGTCGCCGACAACGCGCCGCGCGGTCTCGTCGGCGTCGGCGCTCGGCCCGGGCGCGGAATAGTCGAGCTCGCGCTGGCGGAACGGGCGGCCGGAGAGCGGGCTGATCGCCTCGAGCACGTCGTCGGCGCTCTGGACCAGGGTCGCGCCCTCGCGGATCAGCAGGTTGCAGCCTTGCGCGCGCGGATCGAGCGGCGAGCCGGGCACCGCCATCACCTCGCGGCCGAACTCGGCGGCGTAACGCGCGGTGATCAGCGACCCCGATTTGGGCGCCGCCTCCACCACCACGGTGCCCTGGGTCAGCCCGGCGATGATCCGGTTGCGATAGGGGAAGTGGCGCGCCCTCGGCTCGACGCCCGGCGGCTGCTCGGCGACCAGCACGCCGCGCTCGGCGATGGCGCGCTGGCGCGCCTCGTTTTCGGGCGGGTAGGCGATGTCGATGCCCCCCGCGATGACCGCGATCGTGCCGGTATCGAGCGCGCCGTCATGCCCCGCCGAATCGACGCCGCGTGCAAGACCCGAGACCACGACGACACCGGCCGCGCCCAGCGTCTGGGCGAGCTGGCGCGCGAAGCGGCAGGCGGCGGCCGACGCGTTGCGCGCGCCGACGAGCGCGACCGAAATCTTGTCGAGTAGGTTGAGGTCGCCCTTGACGATCAGGGCGGGCGGCGCGGTCTCAAGCTCGGCGAGCAAGGGCGGATAGAGGCCCTGCCCAAGGAAAAGATGGCGCGCCCCCAGCCGCTCGACTTCGGCGATCTCGCGCTCGATCTCGGCCTTGGACGCGAGCTTCGGCGCCCGGCCGCCGCCGCGCGCGGCGAGGTCGGGAATGGCGTCGATCGCGGCCTGCGCCGAGCCGAAGCGGGCGAGAAGCTGGAAATAGGTCACCGGCCCGATATTGTCCGAGCGGATCAGCCTTAGCCGCGCGATATGGTCGGAAGGCGCGGGCATCTCAGCCGCCGCTCCGCCCGACCCTGGGCTCGGTGCCCGCGAACAGCCGGGCGATATTGGCGCGGTGCTTCCACAGCACGAGCAGCGCGAAGCCGGTGAACAGGATCGCGAGATCGATCCTGCCGAACCAGGCGGCGGCAATCGGCGCCGCGATCGCCGCAACCATGCCGGCCAGCGACGAGATGCGCGCCAAAGCGAGCATCGTGAGCCAGACCGCGGCGACGACCAAAGCCACCTGCCAGTGCAGGGCCGCGACGATGCCGACGAGGGTCGCGACGCCCTTCCCGCCTTTGAAGCGCAGCCAGGCCGGGTAGAGATGGCCGAGGAACGCGCCGATGGCGGCGAGCGCCGGGAATTGCGGCTGATCGGGCCAGAGGAAGCCTGCGAGCAGCACCGCGGCTGCGCCCTTGACCGCGTCGAGGACCAGGGTCGCGGCGGCGAGGCCCTTGCGGCCGGTCCTCAAGACGTTGGTCGCGCCGATATTGCCCGAGCCGATCGTGCGCACATCACCCAAACCGGCGGCCCGGGTCAGCAGCAGGCCGAACGGGATCGCGCCGAGCGCATAGCCGAGCAGGACACACAATATTGGCGGAAGAACGATCTCGACGGTCACATAGGCCCCCGCGCCATGACTAGACCATGCGCGCAAAGCGGCGCAACAAATTGCGGCAAAAGCGATGGGTCGCTACAGCCCTGCGCGCATGACCCGCGCGCGCCCCATCCTCGTCTTCGATTCCGGCGTCGGCGGGCTGTCGGTGCTGAAGGAGATCAACGCCCTCCTGCCCGGTGCGCCGGTCGTCTATGCGGCCGACAGCGCCGGATTCCCCTA
>DASQFO010000364.1:0-4153 GCA_035633095.1 Allosphingosinicella sp.
CTCGAGATCAGCCGCGGCGGCAGCCAGGTGCCGGCGCCGCTGATCACCCTGTTCAGCATCCCGCAGGGCCGCGCCCGCGTGCTGGCGGCGCCGAACAATGCCGGCTGGTTCATCGTCGCGCACGAGGAGCGCACCGCCGGCAATTCCGCGTCCGACCCCGCGCTCATCACCACCACCCGCCAGCAATTCACCACGTCCGCGAGCGAGGAGATCGCCCAGCAATTCGCGCGCTCGGTCGAGGCGCGGGCCCTGATCGAACGCGACGCCGACGCGATCCGCCGCGCCCGCCTGCAGGCGGGCGGCGGCGCGGAGACGGCGGGGGAATGACGCCAACCCCTGATCAGACATCTGACGTGCGCTAAAGAGATGCCTTGACTTTAGTTTGCATTGTGCTAAATAATGTTGATGGAGGTTCGCTTCTCCAAATCGGCTCTGAAGGCTTTGTGGCGCTCCAACAAAGCGGAATTGATCCGGCGCAAGATCGATGAAGTGGCCGCCGACCCGCTGAGCCAGGGCGCGAACGTAAAACGACTGGCGGGCCGGACGGAATATCGGCTCCGGGTACAGGACTGGCGCGTGATTTTCCGGCTCGAGGAAGGCGTGCTCTGGATTGACGATATCGGCCCGCGTGGCTCGATCTATTGAGGTTTGTCATGGCTGTGCAGTTTATCGACATTGGTGGCGAGAAGCTCGCGGTGATGCCGGTCGCGGACTATGATCGGCTCGTTGCTGAAGTAGAGGATCGCGCTGATGAGCAGGCCGCGGCCGAAGCTGAAAGACGACGTCAGGCTGGCGAGGAATATCTTCCGGCTGAAATGGTGGACCGCCTTCTGGCCGGGGAGTCGCCGCTTCGAGTTTGGCGAAAGCACCGAGGACTGACGTTGAAACGCCTCGGCGAGAAAGCGGGGTTGTCGTTGGTCTATATCTCACAGATCGAAGGCGCAAACCGCGGGGGCTCGGCCAAGGTCTGGCGGAAGCTCGCGACAGCCCTCGACGTCGATATCGACGATATCCTGCCCCAAAGCACTGAATGATCCTCGTCGTCGACAATTATGACAGCTTCGCCTGGAACCTCGTCCAGTATCTGAAGGAGATCGGGGGCCAGGTTCGGGTCGCGCGCAACGACGCGCTCAGCGCCGCCGAGGCGCTGGCGGGCGGGGCCGACGCGATCCTGATCTCGCCCGGGCCGGGAACGCCCGACCGGGCCGGAATCTCGCTCGATCTGGTGGCCGCCTGCGCCGCGGCGGAAACGCCGCTCCTCGGCGTCTGCCTCGGCCACCAGGCGATCGGGCAGCATTTCGGCGGGAAGGTGGTCCGGGCGCCGGCGCCGATGCACGGCAAGACCTCGGGCATCTCCCATGACGGCAGCGGCGTCTTCGCCGGCCTGCCCTCGCCCTTCACGGCGACGCGCTATCACAGCCTCTGCGTGGCGGCCGCGAGCGTGCCCGATTGCCTGATCGTCAACGCTTCGGCGGAGGATGGGACCGTCCAGGGCTTCCGGCACAGGACGCTGCCGATCCACGCCGTCCAGTTCCATCCCGAGAGCATCGCCAGCGAACATGGCCATGCGCTGCTCGCCAATTTCCTGGAGCGTGCGAGGACGAAGAGAGCCGCCGCTTGACAGCGTCCCTAACGTTCCGTACACGTTCCGCATACGTTCCTTCGGGAGGAATCGGCATGCTGACCGCCAAGCAACACGAGCTTCTTCTGTTCATCGACGCGCAGCTCGCGAAAACCGGCATTTCGCCCTCGTTCGAGGAGATGAAAGAGGCCCTGGACCTCAAGTCGAAGAGCGGCGTGCACCGGCTCATTTCGGCGCTCGTCGAGCGCGGCTTCATCCACCGGCTCGAGAATCGGGCACGCGCGCTCGAAGTGCTCAAGATGCCCGAGACGCGCAGCGTCCCCGCCGCTGCCAACGCCAACGCTCCGGTCGCGGCCCCGCGCGCGGCGAACGACGTCCTCGACATCCCGCTCCACGGGCGGATCGCCGCCGGCACGCCGATCGAGGCGCTGCAGGGCACCGACACCCTCCCCGTCCCCGCCGCTTTGCTCGGCCCGGGCGAGCATTATGCGCTGGAAGTCGCCGGCGATTCGATGGTCGACGAAGGCATATTGGACGGCGATTTCGCGCTGATCCGCCGCCAGGAGACCGCCCGCGACGGCGAGATCGTGGTCGCGTTGATCAACGAGGAGGAAGCGACGCTCAAGACCTTCCGCCGCGAAGGCCAGATGATCCGCCTCGATCCCGCCAACCGCCATTACGACCCGCAGCGCTACCGGCCCGAGCAGGTCCAGATTCAGGGCAAGCTGGCGGGGCTGCTGCGGCGGTATTGACCGTTATTTCTCCCTCCCCTTGATGGGGAGGGCTGGGGTGGGGTGAACGTTGGAGACCGGCGTAGTGGTTCAGTATCGGCCCCCTGAAGGCGCGACGGGACGGTCCCGGCTACTTCGGAGAAGGCCAACCGATGCCGAGACGCGCATGTGGCGGCTGCTGCGCCTCTGCTTTCCCGAAGCTCATTTCCGACGCCAGGTTCCCATCCGGCGATTCACCGCCGATTTCGCGAGCCATAGGCTGAAGCTGGTGATTGAAGTCGATGGTGGACAGCATTCTGAGGACAGCGACAAGGATCGCACCGCGCTGATCGAGGCAGAGGGCTATCGCATCGACCGATTCTGGAATCACGACGTGCTCGGCAACGCTGACGGGGTGGCGACCTTGCTGGCGGCTTGTTGCGGAGACGCCACCCCCACCCCGACCCTCCCCCATCAAGGGAGAGGGAGTTAGGAGCGAGAGTCTTATGGCCCGCCTCAACTATGTCGAGCTGCCGGTTCGCGACATCGGGCCTGCCAAGACCTTCTACGAACGCGCGTTCGGCTGGTCGCTGACCGAATTCGGGCCGACCTATGCGGCGACCCTGACCGGCGACACCGACATCGGCCTGCAGAGCGACTCGGCCGAGGCGACGCGGGCGCCGCTGCCGGTGATCGAGGTCGACGACCTTGCAGCCGCGCTCGACGCGGTGACCATCGCGGGCGGCATGATCGTCAGGCCGATCTTCGCCTTCCCGGGCGGCCGGCGCTTCCAGTTCCTCGATCCCAGCGGCAACGAAATCGCCTGCGTCCAATCGGACTAGCGGACGCGGAGACACTTCCCCTGCTTCATTGGGCCCAGGGATGGCGGCCGACGCGATCGGCGACGGTCGCGACATGGGGATCGCGGCCAAAGGTGATCGCGAGGCCGCCGGTGCGCCGGAAGAAGGCGCGGTCGGCGCGCAGCCAGCGCGGGTTGCAGGCGCGCGGCAGGCCCCGGTCGGCGACGACGATGTCGGCTTGGGCGCAGGCGGCCACCATCTCGTCCCAGCGTACGAAATGGCGGGTGCGGGTGACGAGGATGCGCCAGCGGCGGCCGCCGCGGTCGACGTTCGCGGCGCAAAGGTCGGCGCTGCAGGCGGCGTTCGGGAGGGTTTCGAGATCGCGGAAATCGGGCTCGGCGCCGCTCGCTTCGGCGAGGGTGTCGCGGACATAGTCGCCGGCGCGGGGGCGCAGCAAAGCGAGCTCGCCCGACGCGGCGCGCAAGGCGAGGTGGCGGCCGTCGCCGGTGACGATGAGGTCGGGCGCCGGCGTGGCGAGCGCCCAGAGCGCGCCGGCCGCGGCCGGGACCAGGCCCCAGCGCCGCCAGCGCGTCCGCCACAGGCAGAGCCACAGGCCGCCCGCCGCCATCAGGGCGAAAGCCGCGGCGGGCATTGCGGGGAGCAAGGCGACCGCGCCCGGCGCGTTGGCGGCGGCATAAGCGAGCCAGAGCAGGAAGGCGAGCGCCCGGCCGGTCAGCCACCAGAAGGGCGCGCCGAGGCCGGCCAGATCGAGCAGCAAGGCTAGCGCCTCCAGCGGCATAATGACGAAGGTAGTGAGCGGGATGGCGATCACGTTGGCGAGCGCGCCGTAAAGGCCGGCCCGGTGGAAGTGGAAGAGCGCGATCGGCATCAGCGCGATTTCGACCGCGAGGCCGGTGAGGACCAGGCCGGCGACGAGGCGGCCGGCTTTGGTTGGCCAGCCTTCGTCGCGGCGCGAGAGCCGGGCCTGGATCCACGGGCTTTCGTGCAGCGCGATGATCGCCGTGATCGCTGCGAAGCTCATCTGGAAGCTCGCGCCGGGC
>DASQFO010000365.1:0-2854 GCA_035633095.1 Allosphingosinicella sp.
GGAGCGCAGCAACCGTCCGGCCGCGGCGCCGGCGCGGACGCGCTCGGCGGGCCTGCTCGACGACCGCACCATCCGCGACCTTTCGAGCGCCTCGCGCTCCGAGCGCGGCGGAGGCACCGGCAACTGATGGCGACGCTTGCCGCTCAACTCGAACGGCCGAGCGCGACCGGGGTACAGCCGCAGGGGCTCGCGCTCACCTATCACCGGCTGATGCTGGTGATGTTGCTGTTCGTCGGCGTGACCATTCTCATCGTCGGCCGGCTCGCCTTTCTCCAGCTTTTCACCGACCGCTCCGCCGCCGCCGCGCTCGCCAACCCGATGCTGCCCGCGCGCGGCGACATCGTCGACCGCAACGGGGTGCCGCTGGCGCGGACGATCGACGCCTGGTCGATCGGCGTCCACCCCGGGCGGATCATCGGCGACCGGCGCCAGCTCGCGCAGCGGCTCAACGCCTTGATGCCCGAGCGCAGCGTCGCCCAGTATCGGGCGCTGCTCGGCGCGCGCGGCAATTATCTCTATCTTGCCCGCCGCGCGCTCCCCGAGCTGGTCGCGGCGGTCAACGCGCTCGGCGAGCCCGGCATCGTCTTCAACCGCGAGCCCGAGCGGCTCTACCCGCAGACCGCGATGGCGGGGCACGTGCTCGGCTGGACCGACATGGAGGGCCATGGCGTCGCCGGCATGGAGCGGGTGCTCGACGAACGCCTGCTCGACGCCGCCCAGCGCGGCCAGCCGGTGGCGCTGTCGATCGACAGCCGGGTCCAGGCGGTGATGGAATCGGAATTGAGCATTGCGGTGACCTCGATGAGCGCCGAGGGCGGCACCGGCATCGTCCTCGACGTGCGCACCGGAGAGATCGTCGCCATGGCCTCGGCGCCGACCTTCAACCCCAACGCCGCCGGACGTTCCGATCCGAGCGCGCTCTACAACCGGGCGACGATGGGCGTCTACGAACTGGGCTCGACCTTCAAGCCGATCACCGTCGCGGCGGCGATGGAGGCGGGCGTGATCACCTCGATCGGCCAGATGTGGGACGCCTCCTCGCCGGTCGCGGTCGGCCGCTTCCGGATCAGCGACGATCATCCGCTCGGGCGCCACATCAATGTCGCCGAACTCATGGTCCACAGCTCCAACATCGCGACCGCGCGGGTCGCCGACCAGATGGGCGCCGAGCGCATGCAGGCCGCCTTCCGCGCGGTGGGTTTCCACGAACCGGTCCGGATCGAGCTCAACGAGCGCACCCGCCCGCTCTGGCCGCGCGACTGGGGGCGGGCGACGGTGCTGACCTCGGGCTTCGGCCACGGCGTCGCGATCACGCCGCTCCATCTCGCCAACGCCTATGCCGCTCTGGTCAATGGCGGCACTTTGCGCCCGGCCACCCTGCTCAGGGTCGCGCCCGGCCAGGCGGCGCCGGGGCGGCGCGTCTATTCGCCGCAGACCAGCCATCGGGTCCGCCAGCTTCTGCGGCTCGTCGTCACCCACGGCACCGGCCGCCGGGCCGAGGCGCCCGGCTTCCGCGTCGGCGGCAAGACCGGTACCGCGGAAAAGGCGGGCGCGGGCGGCTATTCGGGCCGGTCGAACGTTTCCACCTTCACCGCGGCTTTCCCGATGGACGCGCCGCGCTACGTGGTGCTGGTGATGATCGACGCCCCCCGCCCGACCGAAGCGAACAGCTTCGTCACCACCGCCGCCTACACGGCCGCCCCGGTCGTCTCCCGCGTCATCTCGCGCACCGGCCCGCTCCTCGGCATCATCCCGGACACAGGCCGCGATCTCGTGACGTCGGACCTGATGCCGCCGGTCGCCGCCGCCGCGGGGCACTGATGAACCTGGGCGCGCTGACCGGCGGCGGCGAGGCAGAGCCCGTCACCGGCTTCGCGATCGACCACCGCAAGGTCGCTCCCGGCACCGTGTTCGGCGCGTTCAAGGGCGCGCGCTTCAACGGCGAGGACTTCATTGCGCAGGCCGTGTCCTCGGGCGCGGTGGCGGTCGTGTCGCGGCCCGAGACCAAGGTCGACGGCGCGGTCCACATCCCGGCAGAGGAGCCGCGGCGCGACTTCGCCCGGCTCGCGGCGAAATTCTTCCAGCCCTTCCCCGACACGATCGTCGCGGTGACCGGGACCAACGGCAAGACCTCGAGCGTCGAGTTGGTCCGGCAATTGTGGCGGATGGCGGGCCATCCTTCGGCGAGCATCGGCACGCTCGGCGTCACCACCTCGGACGACCAGGTGACGACGGGGCTCACCACGCCCGACATCGTCACCTTCCTTTCGAATATGGCGGGCCTCGAGCGGATGGGGATCGGCCATGCCGCCTTCGAGGCGTCGAGCCACGGTTTGTCGCAATACCGGACCGAGGGGGTGCCGGTCAGCGCCGCCGCATTCACGAATTTCAGCCGCGACCATCTCGACTATCACGAGACGATGGAGGCGTATTTCGAGGCCAAGATGCGCCTGTTCGAGGATGTGCTCGAAGCGGGCGCGACGGCGGTGGTGTGGGCGGACGACGCCAAATCGGACGAAGTCATGCTGCGGTGCCGGGCGCGGGGGCTGAAGGTTGTGAGCGTGGGCGAGCGGGGCGACGCGCTGCGGCTGGTTGCGCGCGCGACGACGCAGCTCGGCCAGAAGCTGACGATCGACGCCGGGGGCTGGGTGCACATCGTCGACCTCGCCTTGATCGGCGCCTATCAGGCCGCCAACGCGCTGACCGCCGCCGGGCTCGCGATCGCGACCGGCGGCGAGGTCAAGGCGACGCTCGCCAACCTCGCCCGCGTCCACCCGGTGCGCGGGCGGCTCGAGCGGGCGGTGATCACGCGGGCCGGGGCGCCGGTCTATGTCGATTATGCGCATACGGCCGA
>DASQFO010000366.1:0-2063 GCA_035633095.1 Allosphingosinicella sp.
CGATGTCGACCTGGCCGCCGCCGAAATTGGCGCAGTACAGCCCCTTTTTCACCGACGCCATGATCTCGGCCGGATCCGCGGTCCCACCCAGCATGATGGTGTTGGTCATGCGCGGCATCGGCAGATGGGCGTAGCTCTCGCGGCGGCCGTTGCCGGTCGGCTGCATTCCCATCAGCCGCGCGTTGAGGCGGTCCTGGATATAGGCCTTGAGAATGCCGTCCTCGATCAGCACGTTGCGCTGGGTCGGCGTGCCCTCGTCGTCGATGGTGAGCGAGCCGCGGCGGGCATCGATGGCGCCGTCGTCGATCACGGTGACGCCGGGCGCCGCCACCCGTTCGCCGATCCGGCCCGAAAAGGCCGACATGCCCTTGCGGTTGAAATCGCCCTCGAGGCCGTGGCCGACCGCCTCGTGCAGCAGCACGCCGGGCCAGCCCGGACCGAGCACCACCGTCATCTCGCCCGCCGGCGCGGCGACCGAGTCGAGATTCACCAGGGCTTGGGCGAGCGCCATGTCGATCGCGCGGTTCCAGGTCGCCGGCTCGAACAGATCGTCGTAGAGGGTGCGGCCGCCAAGACCGAAAGAACCCGACTCGCGCCGCCCGTTGCGCTCGGCGACGATCTGGACGTTGAGGCGGACCAGCGGGCGGATGTCGTGCGCGACGAAGCCGTCGGGACGGACGATCTCGACGACGCTCCACGAGCCGCCGAGCATGACCGAGACCTGCGCGACGCGGGGATCGCGCGCGCGCGCGGCGGCGTCGATCGCCTGGCAGAGCGCGACCTTCTTCGCGAACGGGATCAGGCTCAGCGGGTCGGCGTCGGTGTAGAGCCTGGCGTTGGTCCGCCGCGGCGGCGCGGGCCGCGGCGCCGAAGCCGGATCGAGCACGGCCATGGTCTCGGCGGCGCGGCGGATCGCGGCCTCGCTGAGCTCGTTGGCCTGGGCGAAGGCCGTGGTCTCGCCCGAGACTCCGCGCAGGCCGAACCCCGCCTGGGTGTTGAAATCGGCGGTCTTCAGCCGGCCGTCGTCGAAGCCGAAGCTCTCGGAAGCGGTATATTGGAGATAGAGCTCGCCGTCGTCGCAGCCTTTCAGGGCGGCGGCGGTGAGGCGGAGCGCGGCGTCGGGATCGAGGCCGTCGGGGCGGTAGAGGAAGCGGCGGGGATCATTGCTCATCGAGCCGATATAGGCAGGTCAGGCCGCTTGTGCACCCTCGTCGGCCGGGCCGCCCTTGAGGATGAAGCGCTTGTCGCAATAGCCGCAATCCACGAAGCCCTTCTCGTCGATCTGCAGCCAGACGCGCGGGTGTCCGAGCGCGGCGGAGTCCTCGGTCGCGCCGTCGCAGCATACGCGGGGGCTGTCGGTATGGACGATTTCGGGGGTGAACGGGTCGGTGGCGGCCATGGGGAGCGTCTTAGCGAAGGACAATCCGCTTCGCTAGGCGGGAAAGTCCCGCTATTCCGTCGCTCCATGGACCAAGCAGCTTCCGAAGCCGCGATTTCGATCCAGAACCTGCAGAAGACCTATGCGGGCGGTAAGCGCGCGCTCGACGGAGTCTCCATCGACGTTCCGCGCGGCGGGATATTCGGGCTGCTCGGCCCCAACGGCGCCGGCAAATCGACCCTGATCAACATCCTCGCCGGTCTCGTCACCAAATCGGGCGGCCGCGCGACAATCTGGGGCTTCGACATCGACCAGAATCCGAGGAACGCCAAGCGCTCGATCGGCGTGGTGCCGCAGGAGATCCTGTTCGATCCCTTCTTCACGCCGAAGGAGGCGCTGGAGATCCAAGCCGGGCTCTACGGCATCCCCAAGGCGGATCGCCGGACGATGGAGCTGCTCCGGGCCATGCACCTCGAGGACAAAGCGGATGCCTATGCGCGGACGCTGTCGGGCGGCATGAAAAGGCGGCTGCTGGTCGCCAAGGCGATGGTCCATTCGCCGCCGATCCTGGTCCTCGACGAACCGACCGCAGGGGTCGACGTCGAGCTTCGCCAGCAGCTCTGGGACCAGGTCCGCTCCCTGAACGCGCAGGGCGTGACCATCGTCCTCACCACCCACTATCTGG
>DASQFO010000367.1:0-4650 GCA_035633095.1 Allosphingosinicella sp.
CGGCGCGGGCGCCGGGCCGGTTTGCGCGAAAGCGGGCGCGGCAAGGCCGCCGAGCACGGTCCCGACCAGCAATGCGGTGCACAATCTGCGGCCGTTGGGAAAAATATTGTTCGCCGTCACGCATTCCCGCCTTATCTCAAAGGGCCGGGCTGATAGCCCGGCCTTAGTCCCTGTCAGCGCCTGCCCTGCCCCATCGCGGTCAGCCGATCAAGCCGCCTAGCTTGGTAAAGAGGCCAAAAGAGGCCAGGTCGTTGAACGTGACGAAGATCATCAAAGCCAGCAGCACCGCGAGCCCCGTCCGGAACGCCCATTCCTGCGCTTCCGGCTTCATCGGCTTTCGCCTTACTCCTTCGACCACGTAGAACAGCAAATGCCCGCCATCGAGGAGCGGGATTGGCAAGAGGTTGATGAATCCCAGATTAATTGAGACCACCGTGACCAGCCAGAAGAACGGAAGCCAGCCCAGGCTCGCCTGCTGTCCCGAAACCTCGGCGATGCGCAACGGCCCGCCCAGTTCTTCCAGCGAGCGGCGCCCGGTCACGACCTGGCCGAGGGCGGTCACCATCGTCTCGACGGTGTCGATCGTCATTCCGACCGCAGTGCCCGGCAGCTGATACCAGGGCAGGCGCTCGAACTCGACCAATCCTTGCGGCGCGATGCCGAGCCGGCCGATCCGCGCCTCATTGCCGAACTGGTCGGTCTCGATCTTGGCGCGGGGCGTCGCCCTGATCTCGATCTCTCCGCCGGCCCGGCGGACGGTGAACACCATCGCCTGCTCGGGCCTGAGCGCGACATAGGTCTGCAGGTCGGCAAAGGTGTCGATGGCGCGGCCATCGGCGGCGACGATCTGGTCGCCGGGCCTGAAGCCGGCGGCGGCGGCCACGCTCCCCTGGGTCACCGCGCCCACCGATGCCGGGGTGGTCGGATAGCCGATCGTCGCGAAGATGATCATGAAGGCGATGATCGCGAACAGGAAGTTCGTGATCGGCCCCGCGGCGACGATGATGAAGCGCTGCCAGAGCGGCTTCGACTGGAAGGTCTTCGCGCGTTCCTCCGCCGGCAGCGACAGCCACTCGTCGCTCGGCGTCGATGCCGGGTTCATGTCGCCCGCGAACTTGACGTAGCCGCCGAGCGGCAGCCAGCCGACCTTCCAGTAGGTCCCCCTCTTGTCGGTCCAGCCGAACAGCGCGCGGCCGAAGCCGATCGAAAAGGTGTCCGCCTTCACCCCGAACCAGCGGCCGGCATAATAGTGGCCGAGCTCGTGGATGAAGATCAGCGGCCCGATGACGAGCAGGAAGGCCAGGATCGTGAACAGGAAGCCGGGATTGTTCAAGGGCGGATCTTTCCAGTCAGGTCGGCGGCCACGCGTCTGGCCTCCCGATCGATCTCCAGCACCGCGTCGATAGACGCCGGCGCCGGCGGGTCATAGCGGCTAAGCACCTCGCCGACCAGAGCCGCGATATCGAGGAAACCGATCCGGCTTTCAAGGAAAGAAGCGACACCTATCTCATTGGCGGCATTGAGAATGGCCGGCTTGGCGCCGCCCTGGGCGAGCGCCGCGCGGGCGAGGCCGAGCGCCGGGAAGCGCTCCGGATCCGGCGCCTCGAAGCCCAGAGCCCCGATCGCGATCAGATCGAGCCGCTGGCACGGGGTCTCCATCCGCTCGGGCCAGGCCAGGGTGTGGGCGATCGGCACCCGCATGTCGGGCGGGCCGAGCTGGGCAAGGACCGAGCCGTCGACATATTCGACGAGGCTGTGGATCACCGACTGGGGATGGACGACGATCTCGAGCGCGTCGGCGCCGACCGGAAAGAGATTGAAGGCCTCGATCAGCTCGAGGCCCTTGTTCATCAGCGTCGCCGAATCGACCGAGATCTTGGCGCCCATCGACCAGTTCGGATGGGCGACGGCCTCGGCGGCGGTCGCGGTCCGCATCCGTTCGATCGGCCAGTCGCGGAACGGACCGCCGCTGGCGGTAAGGATGATTCGCCGGACGCTCTCGGGCCGGACGCGGTCGAAGCATTGGAAGATCGCGTTATGCTCGGAATCGACCGGCAGCAGGGTCGCGCCGCTGGCCGCCGCCGCCTCGCCCATCAGGCGGCCGGCGGAGACCAAAGCCTCCTTGTTGGCGAGCGCGACGGTGCCGCCGCCTTCGAGCGCGCGCATCACCGGCTTGAGGCCCGCAGTGCCGACGATCGCGGCCATGGTCCAGTCGGCGCCCGAGGCGGCGGCTTCTTCGACCGCCTCCTCGCCCGCGCTGGCGGCGATGCCGGTGCCGGCGAGCGCCTCCTCGAGCGCGGCGAGCAGCGCCGGATCGCCGATCACCGCGTGCCGGGCGCCGAAGCTTTTCGCCAGCTCGGCGAGGCCGGCGACGTCCTTGTGCGCGGTCAGCGCCACGATCTCGAACCGGCCGGGCGCGCGCGCGATCAGATCGAGCGTGGAGCGGCCGACCGACCCGGTCGCGCCCAATATGGTGACGGTGCGCCGGGTCACGCCGTCCAAAACCCCGCCATCAGCAGCAAGGCGGTCGCCAGCGAGACGGCGAGCAGGCCGTCGAGCCGGTCGAGCACGCCGCCATGGCCGGGCAGCAGCGAGCCTGAATCCTTGATGCCCGCGCGGCGCTTCAGCCAGCTCTCGAACAGGTCTCCCGCCTGCGCGGCGACCGCCATCGGCCCGCCCATCCAGAGGAAGAAAGGCTCCATCTCGAACCATGTCGCGGTTAGCCAGCCGAAGACGGCCGCGCCAAGCACGCCGCCGATCAGGCCCGCCCAGGTCTTGTTCGGGCTGATCGCCGGCGCGAGCTTGCGGCCGCCGATCGCGCGGCCGGCGAAATAGGCGAAGATGTCGGTCGCCCAGGTGACGACGAACACCCAGAAGACCAGGGCCTCCCAGACCCAGGACAGGCTGAGCAGGGCAAAGCTCGGAATCCCGATGTAGAGCAGGCCGGTGCCGACGATAACGCGGCGGCTGGCTGCGCCGAGCAGGAGGGCGCCGACGGCGATCGCGCCGAACGCCTCCCAATTGGGAGCGAAAATCTGGGCGTCGGCTTCGAGCGGGGCTTCGGTCGCGGGGTAAAGATACTCGGCGAGCCCGAGCAATGCGGCGGCGAGGAGAACGGCGCCGGCATAGGACCACAGCCGCTGCGCGCGGTGCATGTCGCCCCATTCGATCATCATCGCCGCGGCGGCGGCGACGATCAGGATCCGGAACGGCCAGCCGCCGAGCCAGGCGGCGGTGACGGCGATGCCGATCATCACCACGCCGGCCGCGAAGCGCGTCGGCAGATCGGAATTCGCAGCGGGGGTCTCGGCCTCGCTCATAAGCCTCCGTAGCGCCGTTCGCGGCGCGCATATTCGGCCAAGGCGGCGCGCAGCGCCTCGCCGTCGAAATCGGGCCAGAGCGTGTCGACGAACAGCAATTCGGCATAGGCCGCCTGCCAGAGCAGGAAATTGCTGAGGCGCTGCTCGCCCGAGGTGCGGATCAAAAGGTCGAGCGGCGGCAGATCTTTCGTATCGAGCGCGCGTTCGATCGCCGCCTCGTCGATCGCGCCGGCTTCGGCTGCGATCCGCGCGGCGCGCACCAGCTCCGCTCGCGCCCCGTAATTGAGCGCGATCGCCAGCGTCATCCGGCCATTGGCCGCGGTCTTTGCCACCGCCTTGTCGACCATCGCAGCGACATCGGCTTCGAACGCACTGTGATCGCCGAGGATGCGGAGACGAACGCCTTCGCGGTGGAGGCTCGCCAGCTCCTTCTGGATGTAGAATCGAAGCAGGCCGGTGAGCTCGCTGATCTCCTGCGCCGGGCGGCGCCAGTTTTCAGAGGAGAAAGCGTAAAGGGTAAGGCATTCGACCCCGGCCTCGCCGGCGGCGCGCAGCGTCTGGCGCGCCGCCTCGGCACCGGCGCGGTGGCCGGCGGCGCGCGGCAGCCCCCTCGCCTTCGCCCAGCGGCCGTTGCCGTCCATGATGATGGCGACGTGGCGCGGGACGGAAATTGAATCCGGCCCGGCTTTGGCCGGCTCCGCGCTCACGTCTGCAGGATTTCCTTGTCCTTGGCGGCGACGACCTGGTCGATCTCGGCGATCGCCTCGTCGGTGACCTTCTGCACCTCGGCCTCGAGGCGCTTGTGCTCGTCCTGGCTGATCTCGTGCTTCTTCTCGTCGGTCTTCAAATGGTCCATGCCGTCGCGGCGGACGTTGCGGACCGCGATCTTGGCCTTTTCGGCATATTGGTGGGCGAGCTTGGCCAGCTCCTTGCGCCGGTCCTCGGTCAAATCGGGGATTGGGAGACGGATGTTCTGACCGTCGACGATCGGGTTGATGCCGATGCCGGCGTTGCGGATCGCCTTTTCGACCGGGCCGACATTGCCGCGGTCCCAGACCTGGACCGAGAGCATCCGCGGCTCGGGCACGGAGACGGTCGCGATCTGATTGAGCGGCATGTTGGCGCCGTAGACTTCGACATGGATCGGATCGAGCAAAGCCGTCGAGGCGCGACCGGTCCTGAGCCCGCCCAAATCGTGCTTCAGCGCCTCGACGGCGCCGTGCATGCGGCGCTGCAGGTCGGCCTTGTCATAGGCTGGCATCTTGTCCTCCTCAGTTCTGCACGATCGTCGCGGTGCCGCCGCCCGCCAGCACCCGGGCGAGATTGCCCT
>DASQFO010000368.1:0-2381 GCA_035633095.1 Allosphingosinicella sp.
CGGTGGTCGGCCGACGAGAAGCTTCGGATCGTGCGCGAGGCGTTCGCGCCCGCGGCGCGGGTCGCCGACGTGGCGCGCCGGCGCGACGTGTCGCGAGCGCAGATCTATCAGTGGCGCGCGGAGCTGCGGGACGGGCGGCTGACCGCGGCGGGCACGGAGATCATCGGCTTCGTGCCGGTGAACGTCCCCTTGGCCGTGGCGGCGACCGCCTTCGAGCAGCCGGCGCCCGGTGCAGCTGCGTGCGATCCGGTGATCGAGATCGGGCTGGCCGGTGGCCGCAGCCTGAAGGTGCCGTCGTCGCTGCCGGCTTCGGACTTGCGGCGGCTGATCCGCGCGGTCGAGAGGGCATGATCGCGCCCGGAACCGGTGTGCGGGTCTATCTCGCCTGTGGCGTGACCGACATGAGGAAGGGGATCACCGGGCTCGCTGCGGCGGCGCAGCAGGTGCTGAAGCAGAACCCGGCCTCGGGCGCGGTCTTCGCCTTCCGTGGCCGTCGGGGCGACCGAATCAAACTTCTGTACTGGGACGGCCAGGGCTTCTGCCTCTACTACAAGGTGCTGGAGCGCGGCCGCTTTCCGTGGCCGTCGCCGGCCGAAGGCGCGATCCGGCTGACCTCGGCGCAGCTGGCGATGCTCTGGGAGGGGATCGACTGGCGCCGGCCGGCATGGACCGCACCGCCGGCGCGGGTCGTCTGATTATGAAGCGGAGTCAATGAATTAAGGCTATGTCCCGGGGCCGTCCCCGGCTAGCATCGAGGGATGATTCCGCCGCCCGACGATGCCCTGCCGGACGACCCCGCCACGCTGAAGGCGATCATCCTCGCCCAGCGGGCGGAGGCCCTGCGGATGGCGGCGTCGGTGCGGGCCTACGAGGCGCTGATCCAGGCGCTCAGGATCCGCATCGCCCGGCTCAAGCGGCAGAAGTTCGGGCCGAGCTCGGAGAAGATCGAGCGGGAGATCGACCAGCTGCAGCTGGCGCTCGAAGATCTCGAGGTGGCGATGGCCACGGCGGAGGCGACGGCTACGTCGGCGGAACCTACGGCGAGAGCAGACGCGCCCGGCGAACGCGCCCTGCCGCGCCGCCGCGGTAAGCCGCGGATCGGCGCGATGGCGGTGCGCGAGCGCATCGTGCTCGACCCCGGCCAGCGCTGCCCGGACTGCGGCGGCACCTTGCGCCTGGTGGGCGAGAATGTGGCGGAGATGCTCGAGCTCGTTGCCTCGCAGCTGAAAGTGATCGAGACCGCGCGGCTGAAGAAGTCCTGCCGGCAGTGCGAGAGGATGGCGCAGCCGGCGGCGCCGACGCGGCCGATCCCGCGCGGCATGCCGGTCCGGGCCTGCTCGCCCACATCCTCGTCGCCAAGTACGACGATCACCTGCCGTTGTATCGCCAGGGCGAGATCCTGGCGCGACAGGGCGCCGACATTCCGCGCTCGACGCTGATCGACTGGTGTGGCCAGGCGGTCGCCGTGCTGCGGCCGCTGGTGGAGCGGATCCGGGCCGACGTGATGCGCAGCGATCGCCTGCACGCCGACGACACGCCCGTCCGGGTGCTGGATGCGACGGTGCGTCAGACCCGGGGCAAGGCCAAAGCGGTGAAGGAAGGTCGGCTGTGGGTCTATGTCCGCGACGATCGGCCGTGGGGCGGCACGGACCCGCCGGCGGCAGCCTACTCCTTCTCCCCCGACCGCAAAGGCGAGCACCCGCAGGGCCACCTCGCCCGGTTCACCGGTATCCTGCAGGCCGACGCCTATGGCGGCTTCGCCAAGCTCTACGAGGCGACGGCGCCGGATGCCACACCGCGGGTCCGCGAGGCGGCCTGCTGGGCACACCTGCGGCGCGACTTCCACGACGTCTGGAAGGCGACCGGCTCGCCCGTTGCCAGGGACGCGCTGGAGCGGATCGGCAGGCTCTACGACATCGAGCGCGAGATCACCGGACAGTCGGCCGAGCGGCGCCGCGATGTGCGCCGGACGCGCAGCCGGCCGCATGTCGACGCGTTCCGAAGCTGGTGCGAGCGCCAACTCGCCGGTATCCCGGCCAAGGGCGACCTCGCCCGGGCAATGCGCTACGCTCTCAAGCGATGGGACGCCTTCACCCTGTTCCTGGAGGACGGCCGCGTCGCCATCGACAACAACCCCGCCGAGCGCGCCATCCGCCCGGTCGCGCTCGGGCGCCGCAATTGGTTGTTCGCCGGTTCCGATGCCGGTGGCGAGACGCTCGCCGACGCGATGACCATCATCGAGACGGCAAAGCTCTCCGGCCTCGACCCCGAAGCCTACCTCGCCGACGTCCTTGCGCGCATCAATGACCACCTCGTCACCCGCCTCGACGAACTGCTTCCCTGGAATTGGGCGCGGAGCCTGCCGGAAGCCGCCCAGGCCG
>DASQFO010000369.1:0-1765 GCA_035633095.1 Allosphingosinicella sp.
TCGCGGCGGAGCGCGGTTCCGGGCCCCTTCGGCGCGACCAGGAAGACGTCGAGATTCTTGCGCGGTGCGACCAGGCCGAAGCGGATCGAGAGCCCGTGCGCGAAGCTCAAGCTCGCGCCCTCGCGCAGATGCGGCGCGACCTCCTCGGCATAGATGCGGCCATGGTCCTCGTCGGCCGCGAGGATCGCGACATGGTCCGCCTGCGCCGAGGCTTGGGCTGCCGTCATGACGTCAAATCCGTCCGCTTGGGCTCTCTCGCGGCTCGTCGAATCGGCCTCGAGCGCGACCGTCACGGCGACGCCGCTGTCCTTGAGGTTCAGCGCCTGCGCGCGCCCCTGATTGCCATAGCCCAGGATCGCCACCCTCCTGGAGCGGATCAGGCCTGGATCGGCATCGGCATCGAAATAGACGCGCATGGGGTCCCTTCAGAAGCCGATCAGGGCTAGGGCATTCGGCACGGCCCCGCAATCGAGCGCCTCCCCAAACCGCGGCCAAGGCGCCGGCGGCTGGCGCCGGAACCAGGTATATTGGCGCTTGGCATATTGCCGGGTCGCGGCCTTGCCGGCGGCGAGCGCCTGCTCGCGGTCCATCTCGCCGCGCAGCCAGGCCGCAATCTCGCGCACCCCGATCGCGCGCATCACCGGAGCCAGCGCCGGTAATCTTCGCTCCAGAAGCAAACGAACTTCCTCAATGCTCTCATCAGAAAAGATTTTTTCGAACCGTGCATCGCAGCGTATATGGAGCCAGTCGCGCGGCGGCAGCAGGATCAAAGGCGACAGCGCGACCTCGTCCCCGATCCCGCCGGCCTTTTCCGCCTGCCACGCCGTCAGCGTCCGCCCGGTCGAACGCACCACCTCTAGGGCCCGGGCCGTCCGCGTCGGGTCGCCGGGCCGGATCCGCGCCGCCGCCTCGGCATCCTCGCGGGCGAGCGCCGAATATGCTTCGCCGACCGCCAGCGCACGCACGGCCTCGCGCACCGCCGGGTCGATCGCTGGCACCGGCGCTATGCCGTCGATGAGGGTGCGGATATAGAGCCCGGTCCCACCCGCCAGGATCGGCAGCATTCCCGCCGCGTGCGCCGCCGCGATCTCCGCTTTGGCGTCGGCCGCCCAGTCCGCCGCCGAGCAGGCGTCGGCGCCGTCCCGATAGCCGTAGAGGCGGTGCGGCGCCCGCGCCTCGTCCTCTTGGCTCGGCCGGGCCGAGACCAGGCGCAGGTCGCGATAGACCTGCGCGCTGTCGGCATTGATGACGATGCCGCCGGCCTTTTCGGCGAGCGCCAAAGCGAGCGCCGACTTGCCGCTGGCCGTCGGCCCCGCGATAAGCGCGAGAGGGGGTTTGTCCGTCGAAGCCATGTTCATCGCGACCTTGATAGCAAAGGAGCGGCTCACGCGCGGCGATATTTCCGCCGCGGAGGACGCGCTGGGGCAATCGCGCGGGCATCGATGGGTGGAGGAGGGGCGCGCCTGCGATATCGCCCTCGGCACTGCGCCCGGCGCGGCGCGCGCCGCGCTCGAGGGCCTGATCCCGGGAACCGACGTCGTCGTCCAGCCTGTGGCCGGCCGCCGCAAGCGGCTCCTGGTCGCCGACATGGATTCGACGATGATCGGGCAAGAGTGCATCGACGAGCTCGCCGATTATGCCGGGCTCAAGGCCGAGGTCGCCGCGGTCACCGAGCGGGCGATGCTGGGCGAGCTCGATTTCGAGACCGCGCTCGACGCTCGGGTGGCGCTATTGAAGGGCCTCGACGCGCGGGTGATCGACCATT
>DASQFO010000370.1:0-5679 GCA_035633095.1 Allosphingosinicella sp.
GATTCATCAGCCACGAAAGCGCCGGAGTGCAGGGTTTCACGCAGATGCCGGTGGCGTGGCCGGACGTGGTAACGAAGGTGCAGGCGGGAGGAGCCCTGCAACGGACGGCAGATGTAGGTGCCGTTGCCGAGGCGTGGGTGCAGGAATCGCGAGATCTTTGCCTCATCCTTAGCCGCCAGTTGAAAAGACAGGTGTGTCAACGTTTGTCTCGCGCGGCGCTGGCCGATCCGCAGGTCCGCTTTCAGGATGATGTGACGGGCTTATGCGGGCAGCAGTGCCTGACAACAGTGATGACGGTCCCCGACGCTGCCGCGCCGATGGAGATCAAGGCCGATCTGCAGCGCCGCAGCGTGCTTGTCTCGATGAAGTTGCGGGCGCCAACCGACAGGGTCTCCAACAAGGCGCGGCTTAACTGGCTGTTGAAGCAAATCCCGACTACGGCCCAAGGGAATATTCACGTGCGCTGCCTGTGGCCAACGACCTCGCACCCAACCCAGTTTCGGCTCCAGGAATTGAGAGACGACCCCAGTCGGATCGACGAGGGCAAGGGAAAGCTAAAGGTCGCCGCCTTTGAGGTCCTATGGGTCGCGGACCTGGGCCGACGCTTCGAGCAGCGGAAGACGTTTATCGACGAAATGGAGAGGGCAGTGCCGGCGTTTTACGAAACAGTCGGACAGCACCTCAGGGCTTGGCAGGCACAGGCACCGAAGATTGCGGAAGAGAGAGCGCAGCCGGCCGATGTCAGCCCCGCTGCAATCTCGGAGAACACGGAAGCGACTTCGATGGAGTAACAGGATCGCCAACCGCGCCCTGAACGATTGTTGGATAAATGTAGGATTTGATCTGCCATAGCCGCCGCGACTCGCAGGCTGCGCCTCGCGTGTCGCCGGCTCTTTCAAACCGTCGATCCTGGCTGCAAAGCCCAATGGCTCGCGCCCGCGCGCGCGATCGCGATGCCGTCATCTTCCTCCACTTCGGACCTCCTGCCCCACCGAACGCAGCAAAGCGTGAGGTGGCCTGCTAATGGATTAGCAGTCGGGACACGACCCCCTGAAAGCAGAGGTTTTCCCCACGCCGCTTGTGCAACCTTGGTCACTTTTCGAAGGAGAAGGTTTTTCGCTCTTGGGGAGCCGAACCTTTGAACCTTCCGATCGGCCGAGCCGAGTGCGATTTCGCGTTCCTGGCCTAACTCTACCCTAACCTTTGCCCTTCCCCGGCTTCGGCGTCAGCCGAAGACGAAGGCCTTAAGCCCCCCTTTACCCATCTCCGCTATCCCACCTGTCCCAGAACGAGAGGGACGAGAATGCGGGCCGACCCCAATCGCTGCCTGTTGCTGATCGACGACGAGCCCGCCCAGCGCCGGCTGGTGACCGCCATCGGCGCGCGCGCCGGCTGGTGGGTGCGCGGCGCGTCCGACTTCGAGACCGCGCAGAGGATGTTCAACGATCCGCAAGAGCCCAAGTTCGACGCGATCCTCTTGGATCATTGGCTGCCGGGCGACGAAGGCGCCGAGCTGATCCGCCAGATCCGCGCGCTCCGGCCCGATCTGCCCTTGCTCGTCCTCACCGCCCAGAACGAAGTCTCGGTCGCGGTCGATGCGATGCGCGCCGGCGCCAGCGACTTCATCGTCAAGCCGCTCGCGCCCGACCGGCTGCTCGCCGCCTTGAACACCGCCACCGACCGCCGCAAGGCGTCCGGCGAGCTGCGGCCGCTGTCCGAGAAGATCGCCAAGGCCCTGGGCTTCGAGGAGATCGTCGGCTCCGCGCCCAAGTTCCGGGTCGCGCTCGCCGTCGCCGCCAAGGCGGCGCGCGCCCGGGTCTCGGTCCTGATCGAGGGCGAGAGCGGATCGGGCAAGGAGATCGTGGCGCAGGCGATCCACGCCGCCTCACCCCGCGGCAAGAAACAGCTCCACACCGTCAATTGCGGCGCGATCCCCGCCAATCTCGTCGAATCGGTCCTGTTCGGGCACGAAAAGGGCAGCTTCACCGGCGCCTTCGACCGCCATATCGGCCGCTTCGAGGACGCCGAAGGCTCCACCCTCTTCCTCGACGAGGTCGGCGAGCTTCCGCTCGACACCCAGGTCAAGCTCCTGCGCGCGCTCGAGACCGGCGAGATCCAGCGCGTCGGCAGCCGCATCACCCAGATTGTCGACGTCCGCATCATCGCCGCCACCAACCGCCGCCTGGCCGAGGAGGTCGCCGCCGGCCGCTTCCGCGAAGACCTCTATTACCGGCTCAACGTCGTGCACGTGCCGATCCCGCCCCTGCGCGACCGCCAGAGCGACATTCCGGCGCTCGCCCGCCACCTGCTCAGCCGGATCGCCGAGCAGCCGGGCATGCGCCACCTCTCGATCACCGACGACGGGCTCGCCGTCCTGATGTCCTACGGCTGGCCCGGCAACGTCCGCCAGCTCCAGAACGCCCTCTTCCGCGCCGCCGTCCTTTGCGAAAGCGACGCGCTCACCGCGAGCGATTTCCCGCACATCGCGACCGAAGCCGCTTGCGGCAAGCGCGCCGACGATTATCACGCCAAGCCCCTGGTCGGCCAATCGTCCACCTCGGCGATGGCGCACGGCCCCGGCGTCACGCTCTACGCCCCCGACGGCAATTTGCGCCCGCTCGAGGAGATCGAGGCAGACGTCATCCGTCTCGCCATCGGCCATTATCGCGGGCGCATGACCGAGGTCGCCCGCCGCCTCGGCATCGGCCGCTCGACCCTCTACCGCAAATTGGGCGAGCTCGGCATCGGGGATATAGCCGCATAGCCTGCCGCATTCTGGGCTGCTAAGTGCGGCCCATGCCCGATTTCACAGACGCCATCGCCCTCGTCACCGGCGCCGCCTCCGGCATCGGCGCCGCGGTCGCGACCCGCATCGCCAATGACGGCGCCAGGAAGCTGATCCTGATCGATCTCGACGAGGACCGCTTGCGCGACTTCGCCTTCTCGCTGCCCTGCGAGCGCCAGCTCATCGTCGGCGACGTCACCGACGAGCAGCTCTGGACCGATTCCGATCTCACCGGCCTTACCCACGCCGTCGTCAACGCCGGCATCGGCGCCGGCGGCGGAATCGAGGATTTGAGCTTCGCCGAATGGCGGCGAGTCCTTTCGATCAACCTCGACGGAGCCTTTCTGACCCTCCAGGCGGCGATGCGCGCGATCCGCCAGGGCGGACAAGGCGGCGCCATCGTCCTCACCGCCTCAGCCGCCGGGGTGAAGGCCGAGCCGGGCATCGCCGCTTATGGCGCGTCCAAGGCCGCGGTCATCCACCTCGCCCGGATTGCCGCCAGGGAAGGCGCTTCGGAAGGCATCAGGGTGAATTCGATCGCACCGGGCGGGGTCGAGACGCCGATCTGGACCGGCCTCGGCTTCTTTCAGCAGCTTGTGGAATCGACCGGCGGCGAGGATGCGGCCTTCAAGGCGATGGCGGCGATGGCGACCCCGCTCGACCGCTACGCCAAGCCCGAGGAGATCGCCGAGCAGATCGCCTTCCTGCTCTCGGACAGAGCCGCCTTCGTCACCGGCGCCTGCCTCGTCAGCGATGGCGGCTATTCGCTTTAGCGTCGGGCTCGTCCTGCTCGCTTTGGCCTCGTGCCGGAGCGAACCGGCCGCGCCGGACGTTCCGCCCTACGCCGTCGCCGCCGCCTGCGAGCAGCGCCGTTTCGAAGGATCCGCCTTCACGCTGTGCCGCTACGACCGCCATCGCCACCGGATCGCCTTCTTCCTTGATGGGCGCCAGGGCCGCCTGCGCAGCCTGACCGCCCTCGAAGCCTCGCTGGGCCCGCGGGCCGAGTCGCTCCGCTTCGCGATGAACGCCGGGATGTATGACGAGCGAGGCGGGCCGATCGGCCTCTACGTCGCGGAGGGCCGCGAGCGCCACGCCATCAACCGGCGCCGCGGCGGCGGCAATTTTCACCTCCTCCCCAACGGCGTCTTCCAGGTAGCACAGAATGGGCGCGTGTCGGTCGTACGGAGCGCGGAATACGACCCCGATAGACGCCCGCTCTGGGCGACTCAGTCCGGCCCCATGCTGGTCATCGATGGCGCCCTCCACCCCGCGATCCGCCCCAATGGCGACTCGCTCCACGTCCGCAACGGCGTCGGCGTCGCGGACGAGAACATTGCCTGGTTTGCGATCAGCGACGAGCCGGTCTCGTTCGGGCGTCTCGCCCGCCTGTTCCGCGACCAGCTCGGCTGCCGCAACGCGCTCTATCTCGACGGCTCGGTTTCCAGCCTTTGGGACCGGCCCGCCGGCCGCCGCGACAGCTATTCCGGGCTTGGCCCTTTGGTTGCCGTGTTCGCGCGCGAACGGCAGGAGGAAGAATGATGACGACTCGGGAGCAGCCCATGGAATTCGACGTCGCCCGCCACATCGATGCGATAACCCGCGAGGTCATCACCGGCGAACGCGACGGCAAGCCGACGCGGACCGTTCGCGCGACCCGGAGCTTCGACACCGACATCGACGATGCATGGGACGCGCTCACCAATCTGGAGCGGATTCCCCGCTGGTTCTCGCCGGTCAGCGGCGACCTCAGGCTGGGTGGCCGCTATCAGATCGAGGGCAATGCCGGCGGCGCAATCACCGGATGCGAGCGGCCGCGCCGGTTCGCGCTCGACTGGGAATATGGCGGTGAGGTCAGCTGGGTGGTGGTCACCCTCGAACTCGACGGCCAAGGTCGCACCCGCCTGGAGCTCGAGCATATTGCGGTCGTCGACGCGAAGTTCGCCGGCTTCTGGGACCAGTTCGGGCCCGGCGCGGCGGGCGTCGGCTGGGATCTCTCGCTGCTCGGCCTTGCCGAGCATGTCGAGAATGGCTGGGACAAGCCGCCGGAAGCCGACACCGAATGGCCCTCCAGCGACAATGGGAAGGCGTTCATCGGCGGCAGCAGCGAGGGCTGGCGCGCCGCCTCGGTCGCGTTCGGCACCGATGCCGACGCCGCCCACGAAGCGGCGGAACGCACCGCCGGCTTCTACACCGGCGGCTGATGCACGCCTTCGACGTCCTCGGCGCCGAGGGCCAGCGCCGCATCTATTCGATCGACTCGGCGCCGCTCCGGGAAATCGACCAGTGGCTCGACCGCTTCCGCACCTTCTGGGAGCCGAGGTTCGAAGAGCTGCTACCGAAATCGCCCGCAGCAAGCGCAAGCGGAGGCTCGCAGCTCAGGAAGGCGTCAGCGCCGCATCGCGCAGGCCGCGCCAGACTCGGAGCGCTTGAAGCGACTCCGGGACGTCGTGGACACGCAGCAGCTGTACCCCTTGCTCGGCGGCCTTCAGCGCCAGCGTCAGCGAGCCGCCGAGTCGGCGGTCGGCTCGCGCCTCGTTCGAGAGAGCCCCGATCGTCCGCTTGCGACTGGCGCCGAGCATGATCGGACAGCCAAGGCCGTGGAGCAGGGCGAGGCCGTTCATGATCTGGAGGTTGTGCTGCACGGTCTTGCCGAAGCCGAAGCCCGGATCGACGATGATCCTCGCCCGGTCGATCCCGGCCGCAACCGCGGCCGCGATTCGCTCCTCGAGCCAGTCATAGACTTCGAGCAGGACCGCCCGCTCGTAGCGCGGATTGTCCTGCATCGTCTCGGGCCGGCCTTGGTGATGCATCAGCACGACGGGACAGCCGGCCGCCGCCACCGCTTCGGCGCCGCGAGGGTCGAAGGTCAGGGCGGAAACGTCGTTGATCATTCG
>DASQFO010000371.1:0-4165 GCA_035633095.1 Allosphingosinicella sp.
ATCCGGCTTCGCATGGATCGATGTCGGCGCGCTCGAGCCGATCGCCCTGGCGAAACGCGGGATCCGCGAGCCGATGACGATGGCGGCCCTGCTCGCCGTGCGCGCCCTGCTATGAGACGATGATCTCCTTGGCGAAGGCCGAGCCGGGTTCCGGCCTATCCTCCATCGTGAGCTTGGCCCCGGCGCCGCTTCGCCCGAGGTGGGCCTCGAGCCGCTTCCGGGCCGTCTCGCGCTCGAGCACGTCCGCTCCGACCGACCGGGCCGGCTGCTCGCCGCGCAGCCATGAGCCGACGTCGAAGATAACCTGGCTGCAGAGGGAAAGCGGGAAGAAGGGCAAGGCGGTCCCGATCAGGATGCCGACGGCGTCGCCGCCCACGGCCTTGCCATAGTCCTTGGCCTTCTGTCGGTAGAAAATGCGGTCGGGGTCGCCGGCGCTGCGGCTCGCGATCTCCGGAAAGCGGGCCGCGATCCTGTCCTCGACCAACAGATTGAACTCGAGGAAGGCCCGGAACGCCGCTTCAAAGTCCGCTTCGGTGCTGATATTTCCGTTCGACAGCCGCAGATAGTCCTGGCGCGCCGGCAGCTCCTGAAGGAAGCGGATATCGTCGACAGTCAATCGGCAAAGCCCGGCGACATAATGCGCATGATCGAACCGGCAGGGCGCCTTCTCGCCCTCGGTTGATTCGAGCTGGAGTCCAGTGCCGCGCATCAGATCGAAAGACGCACGGTGCTCGTCCGCATAGATCGGGTTGAGGTCGATCAGGGACGGCAGGTTTGAAAGATACGGCGCGTCGGTGCACCGGCGGATGAGCTCGCGCCGGTCCTCGTCGATCCGGATGCCGGCCCGCACCGCCTCCTCATGCAGGCGGTTCTGGAGGAACTCGCGGCCGAGCCCGTCGTCGCGTTCCCTTTCGGCCTCGATGGCCGCCTCGAACAGGTCGAATTCCGAGTCGCTCAGCAGAGGCCGGAACTCGCGAAGCAGGAGGCTCTGGCAGGTCGCGGTATAATTGGTCCGGATCGCGTCGTACGACCAGGGAATCGGGCGTGCGTGACGCTCGATCAATGCCAGCGCCGGGGTCTCGTCATAGCGATTGGCCGCGAATCGGATCTTGCGCTCGCGGACGAAGGCTTGGTGGACCGACGGCAGCGAAGCGACGCCGCTTTCCGTGTCGAAATCCGAGCGGACGGCAAGATCGAAAAAGCCCTGCTCGAACAGCGCGAGAATGACCGGATCGTAGGCGACCAGGCTCTGGAGGTTGCTGCTGCAGATGACCTGGTTGTCGGAAAAGGCGATGCGGCCGTTGAGGATGAGGTTGTAGACGAGATGGGCCTTGAAGCCATCGCGCCGATCCTTGTTGTTGGAAAATTGGCTATTGTCGTCCGCGAGGAGGGTGTAGCTGCCCTTCTGTGTTTCCATCGTCTTTGCGGGCCCCGCTCTTTGCATGCCCGGTCGAGCACAGGCGGAGACTGATCTCTCCGCCCCGCAAGTCAAGGGCAATCGGGTCCGTGGCGAAGCGGCCGGCGCGCCTCACACCAATTTGATCTCGCGCAGGCGCTGCTGGAGATATTCGTCCGCGGTGATCGGCTCGGGATAAAGGTTGGGCCGGTCCGCGGACATGCAATCGGGCAGGGTCTCGATCGGGAAATCCGACCGGAAGTGCAGGAAAAAGGGCATCGAGTAGCGCGACATGCCGCGCCGCTCGGGCGGGGGGGTCACCACCCTGTGGGTGGTCGATTTGAGCACGTTGTTGGTCAGCCGCTGGAGCATGTCGCCGATATTGACGGCGAGCTCGCCCGGCCTGGGCGTGACCGGCAGCCAGTCGCCGTCGCGGTCGAGCAGCTCCAGCCCCGCTTCCTCTGCGCCGAGCAGGAGGGTGATGGTGTTGATGTCCTCGTGCGCGCCGGCGCGGACGTTCGGCCCGTCGCCGGGGATCGGCGGATAGTGGAGCAGCCGCAGGATCGAATTGCCGTCCTTGACCGTGTCCTCGAAAAAATCGGGCGCGAGGCCGAGATAGCGGGCGATCGCTTCGAGGATCCTGAGGCCCGCTTCGTCGAACGCGGCGAACAGCTCGAGGAAGGTGTCGCGGAACGAGGCGACTTCCTCCGGCCAGACGTTCGGGGCCATCGAATCGCTATATTTGTGGCCCGGCGCCAGATCGCGGGCGACGTGCCAGAATTCCTTGAGGTCGTAAGCGGTCGCGCCCTTGGCGGTCTCGATGCCGAACGGGGTGTAGCCGCGGGCGCCGCCGCCGCCGGGGATATGGTATTTGCGCTTCACCTCCTCCGGCAAGGCGAAAAAGGCCTTCGCCTTCTCCTCGGCGCGCTGGATGAGATCGGCGGGAATGCCGTGATCGGCGATGATCGCGAAGCCGTAGCGCTCGAACGAGCGCCCCAGCTCCTGCGAAAAGGCCTCGGGGTCGCGGTCCGACTCGGTCAGCGAGACGGAGGCGACGGCCTTCGCGGGTGCGAGCGTGTCCATGGCGCCGAAACTAGCGCTTCGGGCGCTCAAGTCCAATAAGGCTCGCGAATCGCTATTGCCCGGGCTCCGGATTTGCCGCGGGCGGCGGCGGCGCCGTAGTCGGGGCGACGGCGGGAGCGGTCGCGGCGGGCAGCGGCGCGGGCGCCGGGGCGGCGGCTGGAGCGGCCGCGGTCGCGGCGAGAATCAGCCCGGCCAAAGCCGCGCTCATCAGGTTCGAAAGCGAGCCCGCGAGCAGCGCCTTCAATCCCAGCTTGGCGATCATCGGCCGCTGGTTGGGCGCCAGACCCCCGGTCACCGCCATCTGGATCGCGATCGAGCTGAAATTGGCGAAGCCGCACAGCATGAAGGTGACGATCGCCACCGTCATCGGCGACAGCGTCCCCTGGACCGCGGCGAGATCGATGAAGGCGACGAACTCGTTCAATACGACCTTGGTGCCGAAGAGGCCGCCCGCGATCCCGGCTTCTTCCCAGGGCACGTTGAGCATGTACATGACCGGCTGGAAGATCTTGCCGAGGATGAACTGGAACGACAGTTCGGGAAAGCCGAACCAGCCGCCGATCCCGCCCAATATGCCGTTGGCGAGCGCGACCAAAGCGACGAAGGCGAGCACCATCGCGCCGACCGCGACCGCCAGCTTGACGCCGGTTTGCGCGCCCTGCGCGGCGGCCATGATGATGTTGGCCGGCCGTTCGTCGCCATGCTCGTCCTCGGCCACCGGCTCGGGCTCGATGTCGCGCGCCTCGGGGTCGTCGGGCATGATGATCTTGGCCATCAATATGCCGCCCGGCGCCGACATGAAGCTGGCGGCGAGCAGATAGGGCAGGAGATGCTGTCCGATCATGCTCGCATAGGCGCCGAGGATGGTGCCGGCGACGCCGGCCATGCCGACGCTCATGATGCAGAAGAGCTGCGAAGGGGTGAGGTTGGCGAGATAGGGCCTGATCACCAGCGGGCTCTCCGACTGGCCGACGAAGATATTGGCGGCCGACCCCAGCGATTCGACGCGGGTGATGCCGGTCACCAGCCGGATCGCGCCGCCGACCCATTTGATGATCAGCTGCATGATGCCGAGATAATAGAGAATGGAGATCAGGCTCGCGAAGAAGATGATCACCGGCAGCGCCGCCAGCGCGAAGCTGTTGGCGCCGATCTCGGGGCTGGCGAGCGGCCCGAAGATGAAGTCGACGCCGGCCTTGGCGTAGCCGAGCAGATTGGAGACGCCGGTCGACATCTTGCCGATCACATACTGGCCGCCGCTGGTGCCGAGCGCCAAAGCCGCCACTCCCGCCTGCAGCGCGAAGGCGGCGCCGACGACCCGCGGGCGAATCCAGCGCCGGTTCGAGGAGAACAGGAATGCGATGGCGAAAATCAGCAGGATGCCGCCGATCCCGATCAGATACTTCATCGGCTTCGCCCCCCATCGCTTCGCTTTGTCGCACCATCGCCCGCGCGGGCGGAATCACCAAACCATTTTCGGCTCGGTCGCGCCGATCGCCGAGTCGAGCTTGTCGATCGCCTCGTCGATCCCGTCCGCGACCAGCAATTGCGCGCGCCGCGCCGGCGACATGAAGCCGCTCGCCATGACATTGTCCATGAACGCGATCATCCCGTCCCAGAAGCCGTCGACGTTGAGCAGCGCGAACGGCTTGGCGTGATAGCCCAATGCGTTCCAGCTCCACGCCT
>DASQFO010000372.1:0-4029 GCA_035633095.1 Allosphingosinicella sp.
CGGAGCTCGACGAGATGTGCGGCCGCATCCGCCAGCTGCGCGCGCGGCTTGCCGTCTACGATCCGCGGCTCGCTTTTGTCGAGGGCCAGAACGGCATGTTCTCGATGCTGCCGCTGACGCCGATCCAGGTGCTCGAGCTGCGCCAGAGCCACGGCATCTACATGGCGGGATCGGGGCGCTTCAACGTCGTCGGCCTTTCGGACGAAAGCGTCGATCGCTTCGCCGCCGCGGTGGTGGAGAAGATGGATGGCTGAGGCGCCCACCCGCGAGCGCAAGGCCAAAGCCAGGGCCGACGCTCCGGACCCGGACTTCGACTGGCGGGAGATCGCCTGGCTGGTCCACGTCAGCCGGGCGATGGACAGGCTCGAGGAGACGATCCTCGTCCCGCAACGCAAGATCCTCTACCAGTTCAGCGCCCGCGGCCACGACATGGCGCAGATCATGCTCGGCAGCCGGCTCGATCATCCCCGCGACGGCGCCTGCGGCTATTACCGGTCGCGGCCGATGCTGCTCGCGCTCGGCGTGCCGCTGGCCGACGCGCTCGGCTCGAACATGGGGCGCGCCGGCGGCTATTCGGACGGGCGGGATATCGGCGTCGTCTTCAACTATCCCAATGCGGGCGGCTGCCCGGCGCTGCCGATGTGCGGCGGCGTCGGCGCGCAATATACGCCGACCGCCGGCTGGGCGCAGGCGATCGAATATTACCGCAACGTCCTCGACGACAATTCGTACGACGAGGCGATGGCGGTGGTGCTCGGCGGCGACGCCAGCGTCGCGACCAACGGCTTCTGGTCGGCGCTGACCATCGCGACCACGCAAAGCCTGCCGATGCTCTTCTACATCGAGGACAATCAATACGGCATCTCGGTCCCCTCGAGCTACCAGACGCCGGGCGGCGACATCGCGAAGAATTTGGCGAGCTTCTCGGGCCTCCACGTCCTGTCCGGCGACGGCACCGAGCCCGCCGAGGCGGCGCGGCTGCTGACCGAAGCGGTGGACCATGTGCGGGGCCGCAAGGGCCCGGCCCTGCTGCGCCTGGCGGTACCGCGGCTTCAGGGACACAGCGCCCAGGACACGCAGACCTACAAGAGCGAGGAATTCGTGAAGGCCGAATGGGCGCGCGATCCCTTGCCCAAGCTCAAGGCCTATCTCGTCGGCGCGCTGCTCAGCGAAGCCGAGTGGGACGAGATCGGCCGCGACGCCGAGGCGGCGGTCGAGGCGGCGCGCGTGGAAGCCGAAGCGCGCGGCGTCGCCGATCCTGAGAGCGTGACCAGCCACGTCTATTACGACGGCGAGATGCAGCAGCTGGGCGGGCAGTGGACCAAGGGCTATCGCGCGCCCAAATCGACCGAGTCGCCGCGGCCGGAAGGGCAGCGGATCAACATGGTGACCGCGATCCGGCGCACGCTCGACCATGAGCTGGAGATCAACCCGCGCGTGCTCTTGTTCGGCGAGGATATCGGGCCGAAGGGCGGCGTCCACGCCGTGACGCTGGGCCTTCAGGACAAGTTCGGGATCGACCGGGTGTTCGACACCAGCCTGTCCGAAGAGGGCATAATCGGCCGCGCGGTCGGCATGGCGCTCGCCGGCCTGATGCCGGTGCCCGAAATCCAGTTCCGCAAATATGCCGAGCCCGCATTGGAGCAGATCAACGATTGCGGGACGATGCGCTGGCGCACCGCCAACCGCTTCGCCGCGCCCATGGTCCTGAGGATGCCGGTCGGCTTCTTCAAATGCGGGGATCCCTGGCACAGCCAGACCAACGAGGTGCAGTTCGTCCACAATCCCGGCTGGCTGGTCGCGGCGCCGTCGAACGCCGAGGATGCGGTCGGGCTTTTGCGCACGGCTTTGCGCGGCAACGACCCGATCGTGTTCTTCGAGCATCGCACCATGCTCGACGACGTCTGGGCGCGGCGGCCTTATCCGGGCGACGATTTCGTCCTGCCGTTCGGCCGCGCGAAGAAGACCCGCGAGGGCGATGACATCACCATCGTCACCTGGGGCGCGATGGTGCCGCGCTGCGAGGAGGCCGCCAGGCACGTGTCGGCCGACGTCATCGATCTGCGCACGTTGATGCCGTGGGACAAGGAGACGGTGCTCGAATCGGTGCGGCGCACGCGGCGCTGCCTGATCGTCCACGAGGATTTGCGAACCGGCGGGTTTGGCGCTGAAATCGCCGCGGTGGTCGCCGACGAGGCGTTCCTCGATCTCGACGCGCCGGTCGCGCGCGTCACCATGCCCGACATTCCGAGCCCGCATAATCCCGAGCTGATGAACTGGGCGGTGCCGTCGATCGACAAGATCCGCGCCAAGATCGACGAGCTGGTGGGGTTCTGACGTGATCGACGTCCTCGTCCCCGAAGAGCAGGAAGGCACCAAGGCGGTCGTGCGCGCCTGGCTGAAGCGGATCGGCGACCGGGTCGAAGTGGACGATCCTCTGGTCGAGCTCGAAACCGACAAGGTCGCGATGGAGGTGCCCGCGCCCGCCGCCGGCGTGCTGCGCGAGATATTGCTCCACACCGATGACGACGCGGTCCCCGGCGATGTGTTGGGGCGAATCGAGGCGGTGGCTGACGTCGCCGCCGAGAAAGCCGAGCCGGTACGTGAGCCGCCGAAGCCCAAGGCCGACCGTCCCCGGCCCGGGGACAAGGAGACGCGGCTCTCGCCCTCGGTGAAGCGCGCGGTCCTGCAGCACGATCTCGACCCCGACCGGATCCACGGCACCGGCCGCGGCGGGCGGATCACCCGCGCCGATGTCGACCGGGCGATCGAGGCGGGGACGCGCGTCGAGGGCGTAGTTCCGGCCGCAACCGGCGACATCCGCTCGCACTTCGTGCCGCACGACCGGATGCGGCTCGCCATCGCCGGGAACATGCACGCCTCGGTCAGCCAGGCGCCGCACGTGACGGCGGTGTTCGAGGCCGATTTCGGCGCGATCATCGCCCACCGCGACGCGCATAAGGCGGCGTTCGCGAAGAAGGGCGTCAAGCTCACCTACACCGCCTATCTGGTCGCCGCGGCCGCCGAGGCGATGAAGACGGCGCCCGCGATCAACAGCCGCTGGCACGCCGACAAGCTCGAGCTTTACGACGACATCAATATCGGCGTCGGCACCGCGCTCGGCACCAAGGGGCTGATCGTGCCCGTGCTGCGCAAGGTCCAGCAGCTCTCGTTGAAGGGCATCGCCGCCGGGATCGACGAATTGATCGAGAAAGCGCGCAAGGAAAAGTTGACCTCAGCCGATATCAAAGGCGGCACCTTCACGATCTCGAACCACGGCGTCTCGGGCTCGCTCATCGCCGCGCCGATCATCATCAACCAGCCGCAATCGGCGATCCTGGGCGTCGGCAAGCTCGAAAAGCGCGTCGTCGTCCGCGAGGTCGGCGGCCAGGACGCGATCCAGATCCGCCCGATGGCCTATGTCAGCCTCACCATCGACCACAGAGTCGTCGACGGCCACCAGACGAATGCGTGGCTGACACGCTTCGTTGAAATAGTCGAGAATTGGCCGGCCGACTAGTTCCTCCCCTGCATTTGCAGGGGAGGGGGACCATGCGAAGCATTGTGGAGGGGCGACCTGCTCATCCCCCTCCCTTCGAAAGCGAGGGGAGGATTAGTCAAGCGAACAGTCCCTTCAGCTCCTGCTTCAGGATCTTGCCGTTGGCGTTGCGCGGCAGCGGCTCGTCGAGGAACGCGATCCTGACCGGAGTCTTGAACACGGCGAGGCGCTCGCGGACCCAGGCCTTCAGTTCCTCCTCGCTCGCCGCCGCGCCGGGCGCCAGCTGCACCACCGCCGCGGGTTCTTCCCCGAGCGTCATATGGAGCAGCCCGATCAGGGCGGCGTCGATCACCGCCGGGTGCGCGTAGAGGACGTTCTCGACCTCGATCGAATAGATGTTCTCGCCGCCGCGGATGATCATGTCCTTTGCGCGGTCGACGATATAGAGAAAGCCTTCCTCGTCGAGCCGCGCGAGGTCGCCGGTGCGGACCCAGCCGTCGATAAAGGTCTCCGCCGTCGCCACCGGGGTG
>DASQFO010000373.1:0-2884 GCA_035633095.1 Allosphingosinicella sp.
GCAACCACGCCCTCGCCCGCGCCGCCGCAGCCTTCGCAACCGGGTCAGCCGACTCAGCCCCCGGAGCCCGCGCCGCCGCCACCGGAAGTGTTTCCGCCGCCGCCCGATGTAGATGTTCCGGCGCCGCAGGAGAAGCCGGGACCAGGCACCGCTTAACCCAGCTTCTCGGCCACCAGCGCCTTGAGGTCGGCCTCGGGCCGCGCGCCGTAATGCGAGATCACTTCGGCCGCGGCGATCGCGCCGATCCTGAGCGAGTCTTCGAGGCTCCGCCCCTGGGCCCGGCCGGCGAGGAATCCCGCCGCGAACAGATCGCCGGCGCCGGTCGTGTCCACCACCCGCTCGACCGGCTCGGCGGGGACGGCGACACGCCATCCCTCCTTGACCGCGATCGCGCCCCGCTCGCTGCGCGTGACGACGAGCGTCTCGACCTTTTCCGCCACTTGCGCCACCGCGTCGTCGAACCCGACCGAGCCCGCCAGCGCCTGGATCTCCGCCTCGTTGGCGAACAATATATCGATCTTGCCGCCGTCGATCAGCGCGTTGAAGCCGTCGCGGTGGCGCTCGATGCAGAAGCTGTCTGACAGCGTGAAAGCGACCTTGCGCCCCGCCCGCCGCGCCACGTCGATCGCCTTGACCATCGCGAAGCGCGGCGTCTCCGGGTCCCACAAATAGCCTTCGAGGTAGAGGATCGCCGCGCCCTCGATCTGCGCCTCGTCGAGCGCGGCGACGGGAAGGTGCTGCGCCGCGCCCAGGAAAGTGTTCATGGTCCTGTGCCCGTCGGGCGTCACCAGCACCATCGAGCGCGCGGTCGGCACGCCGAAATCCGCGGCCGGCGTGATGAACTCGACTCCGGCCGCATTGAGGTCGTGACGGTAGAATTCGCCGAGCTGGTCGGGCGCCACCTGGCCGACGAAGCCGGCCTTGCCGCCCAGCGCGGCGACCCCCGCCGCTGTGTTCCCGGCCGAGCCGCCGCTGATCTCGCGCGCCGGGCCCATATGGTCGTAGAGCCGGACCGCCACCTCGGCGTCGATCAGCCGCATCATCCCCTTGGTCAGGCCCTCGGCCTCGAGAAAGGCGTCGTCGGCGTCGGCGATGATGTCGACGATCGCATTGCCGATCGCGAGCACGTCGAGGCGGGTGGGAGAGGGCATGAACGGCTCCGGGAGGTGCGGGGGAGGGCTGGCCCTAGCCGGGGGTTGGGGACGGGGTCAACCGGGTGGGCAGCTTGTCCCATGTAGGCGCACGAGCCGGCGAGACTCGTCCTTCACGGATGTGTGTGTTAGTTAGAATGCACAATCGCAGGACGATGTTGATGCTCGAAGTGCCGCTCGATCCCCAGCTTGAACGCCACTTGGCGGACATAGCCGCGCGCGTCGGCGAGGCGCCAGGAGAGCTCGCCCGGAAGGCCTTGCTCGCCTATCTCGAGGATCTGGAAGACTACGCAGTCGCTGTCGAGGCGTGGAAGATGCACGATCCTGTCAAGACCCTCTCGACCGAGGAGGTGCTGCGTGAGCTCGGCGTGGAGGATTGAATACGAACCTCTCGCGCAGAAGCAACTCAAGAAGATCGACCGCACCGCCGCCGTCCGCATTGTCAAAACCCTGCAGCGCGATCTCGATCGGCACGGCGACCCGCGCACCTTCGGGGAGGCGATGATCGGCGATTGGACCGGCTTCTGGCGTTACCGCGTCGGCAACTATCGCGCGATCTGCCGCATCGAGGACAGGGTGGTGACCGTGTTCGTGCTCGAAGTCGGTCACCGCCGCGAAATCTATCGCTGAGCGCCGCCCAATGACGCACCTCGCCCTCGCCCTCCTCGCCGGCCTCGTCTCGGCGGTCGGCTTCGCGCCGCTGGACCTGTGGCCGCTGACCATCCTCGCTTTCGCCGGCTTGCTGTGGCTGACCGAGGCCGCGCCGTCGCTGCGCTCCGCGCTCGCGCGGGGGTGGTGGTTCGGGTTCGGGCAGTTCCTCCTCGGGCTGAACTGGATCGCGACCGCTTTTACCTACCAGGCGGCGATGCCGGCCTGGCTCGGCTGGCTCGCGGTCGTTCTGCTGTCGTTGCTCCTTGCGGTCTTCCCGGCCGCCGCCGCGGGGCTGGCGTGGCGGTGGGGCAAGGGGAATGCGCTCGTTCGCATCCTCGTTCTCGCCGCCGCCTGGATCGTCACCGAGTGGCTGCGCGGGACGATCTTCACCGGCTTCGCCTGGAACCCGGCCGGGGCGATCTGGGTCAATCTGCTCGGGACCGCGGGCCTCTCCCAATTTGTCGGAACCTACGGCCTTGGCGGCGTCACCGTCCTCGCCGGCGGGGCGATCTTCCTGCTCGCGCGGCGGCGCTGGGCGGCCGGGGCGGCGTGCATCGCCCCGGCGGTGCTGGGGTTCGTCCTGTTGAGTCCGATCCGCGTGACCGAGCCCGCCGGATTCCGGCCCCTGATCCGCATCGTCCAGCCCAATATCGGCCAGCAGAACAAGTGGGACCCGGGCTACGAACGCGAGAACTTCCGCCGCCTCGCCCGCCTCGCCGGCCGGCCGGCGCGCGAGCCCCGGCTGATCCTCTGGCCCGAAGCGGCGACGCCCGATTTCCTCTCGATCGAGCCGCGCGCGCGCCGCCGTCTCGCGGCTTTGATCGGCCCCAACGACCTGCTGCTGCTCGGCGGCGTCGAGCCGATCTTCGCGCCCGACGGGCGCGGCGTCGCCGCCTATAACAGCGTCTACGTGCTGCCGGCGGACGCGCGCATCCTCGGCCGCTACGACAAGGGCCACCTCGTCCCCTATGGCGAATATCTGCCGATGCGGACGCTCCTGTCGGGGATCGGGCTTTCCCGTCTCGCTCCGGGCGACCTCGATTTCCGCAGCGGGCCCGGGCCGCGCACGCTCGATCTCCCCG
>DASQFO010000374.1:0-2506 GCA_035633095.1 Allosphingosinicella sp.
ACGGAGGATCGTCCTTAAACGGTTGTTAACTCGGCAACCGTAGAGACCGCAAGGTGGGGGAGGAAAACCGACCCGCCGATCGGAAAACCCCGAAGCGCCCCCGCGCTTTCGCCAAGAAGTGAGAAGGATCAGAAATGCTTAAGACCCTCAGCACACGGGCGCTGGCCACCGGCACCGCTATCGCGGCGGCGACCGTTTGCATACCGGCCCCGGCTCTTGCCGCGACCGTCGGCGGCGTCCTCAACACCAATGCGACCGTGACCGCCAATTGCACCGTTTCGACCAGCCCGATCGCCTTCGGCAACGTCGACTCGACCTCCGCATCGGACGTCGACGCCGCAGGCGGGCTTACCATCACCTGCACCAACGGCAGCGGCTGGACCGCTTCGGCGGATGTCGGCTCCGGCTCGGGCGCCAGCTACGCCAACCGCAGGATGACCTCGGGGGCGAACCTCCTCAACTACAACATTTACACGACGGCCGCCCGCGTCACCGTCTGGGGCGACGGGACCGGCAGCACCGCGACCATCGGCGGCACCGGCACCGGCTCGGCGCAGGCCGTCACCGTCTACGGCCGCGTGCCCGGAGGCCAGACCAGCGTCCCGATCGGAAGCTACGCGGACACCGTGGCCGTGACCGTCACCTACTAAGCTAGCGGCGGGCCAGGACATGCGACGCACTTTCCCCCTTGTCGCCTGCGCGGCCCTGACGCTGACGGCGGCGGCCGGTCTCACTCCGGCCGCCGCCGGGACACTCCAGGTCAATCCCGTCCTCGTCGAGATCGGCGCGGCGCGCCGGACCGGATCCGTCACGGTGCGCAACGTCGAAAACGCGCCGGTCACGATCCGGGCCTATCCGCTCTCGTGGCGGCAGGACGGCGGCGAGGACCATTATGATGAGACCGACGCGGTGATCGTGTCGCCGCCGGTCTTCACGATTCCTCCCGGCGGCACCCAGATCGTGCGCGTCGGCCTCAGGCGCCCCTCGGCGGCGCCGCAGCCCTACCGGCTGATAATCGAGGAAATCCCCGAGGCCCAGCAGGGCGGCGGAGTCCGCGTCGCCCTCCGGCTCAACCTTCCGCTCTATTCCGGCGTGGCCCAGGGCGTGCCCGGCGACCTGCGCTGGCATGCGTCGCGCCAAAGCGACGGCCAATGGACGATCGAGGCCCGCAACGGCGGCGCCGGCTGGATCCGGATCGATGCCCGCTCGGCCGAGGCCGCGACCGGCATCAGGTTCGAGGACGGCTTTGCTTTCGGCACCGTGCTGCCCGGCGGCGCCCGCCGCTGGCCGGTCGGCGCCAACCCGCGTATCGGCGACCGCGCCCGGTTCCAACAGATTGCAGGTTCCGGGGCTAATGGCGCGGCCATTCCGCCTCACAACGCCCGCTAGGCTGGGGCTCATCCTGGCGCTGTTGCTCGGCTCCGCCGCGGTTGCAGCGGAGGACGATGGGGCGTCGGCGGAAGACAGCGCCGGCGCCGCGAGCGCGGAGACCGCGCTCGAACCGGCCCTGCTCGAGGTGATCGTGAACGGCCAGCGCGGCACCGAGCCGACGGAGTTCCTGCGCGGCCCGACCGGCGGGCTCTACGTCAGCACCGCGTTCCTCCGCGCGTGGCGGATCCGCGTGCCGGCCGCCGTCCCGATCCGTTACGAGGGCGAGGCCTATTACCCCGCTTCGTCCATCCCGACGCTGCGGCTCGCGGTCGACCAGGCGGCGCAGAGCGTCGCCATCGACGCCGACGCGGGCGCGTTCGAAGGCCAGAGCGCCGCATTGGGCGAAACCGACTTCATGGAGATGACTCCGCCCTCGAGCGGCGCCTTCCTCAACTACGACCTGTTCGTCGAGCATGTCCGGGGCCAGACCAGCGCCGCCGGCGCCTTCGAGGCCGGCATCTTCACCCGCATGGGCGCGGGAAGTGCCGGCTTTATCGCCTCGGCCGGAGGCCATCGGACGCGGGTCACGCGACTGGAAACGACCTGGACCATCGACCGGCCCAGCCACATGACCAGCATCCGCATCGGCGACGGCATTTCGTCGGCCGGCCCGGGTGCGGCGCCGGTCCGCTTCGCTGGCGTGCAATATGCGCGCAATTTTGGAGTCCAGCCCGGCTATCTCACAATGCCGCTCCCGATCGCGAGCGGGAGCGCGGCGATCCCGTCGATCGTCGATGTCTATGTGAACAGCACGCTGCAGGGCCAGCAGCCGGTGCAGCCGGGACCGTTCGAGCTCAGCAATATCCCCGTCCCTTCCGGCGGCGGCACCGTCCAGCTCGTCGTCCGCGACCTTCTCGGCCGGGAGATCGTGTCCGAGCAGAGCTATTATGCATCGGCCCAGCTCCTCCGCGGCGGCCTGCACGATTTTTCGTACGAGGCGGGCCTCCTGCGCGAGGCCTTCGGGCGCAGAAGCAACCAATATGGCTCCTTCTTTGCATCGATGACCCACCGATACGGATTTTCAGACTATGTGACCGCCGAAGCGACCGCGCAAGCGAGCGAGTCGCGCCAGATG
>DASQFO010000375.1:0-8854 GCA_035633095.1 Allosphingosinicella sp.
GCATCTGCTCGAGGCGGGCGTGACCGTGATCACGACCTCGAACCGGCCGCCCGGCGACCTCTATATGGGCGGCCTCAACCGCGAACTCTTCCTCCCCTTCATCGCGCTGATCGAGCGCGCGCTGGAGGTCGTGCCGCTGAACGGCCCGGTCGATTACCGGCTCGAGCGGCTCGGCGGCATGCCGACCTGGTATTGCCCCAACGGCCCGGAGGCGACGAAGGCGCTCGCCGAAGCCTTCTTCCGGCTCACCGATTATCCGGTCGAGGACCGCGCCCGGGTCCCGGCCGAGGAGCTGGCGCTGCCCGGCGGCCGCACGCTGCACGTGCCCAAGAGCCTCAAGGGCGTCGCCGTCTTCTCGTTCAAGCGGCTCTGCGGCGAGGCGCGCGGCGCGCCCGATTACCTCGCCGTCGCCCGCCGCTACCACACCGTCATCCTGGTCGGCGTGCCCCGCATGGGCCCCGAGAACCGCAACGAGGCGGCCCGGTTCGTCACCCTCGTGGACGCGCTCTACGAGCATAAGGTGAAACTGCTCGCCGCCGCCGACGCCGAGCCGCAATCGCTCTACGTCGCCGGCGACGGCGCCTTCGAGTTCGAGCGTACCGCCTCGCGCCTGATCGAGATGCGGAGCGACGACTATCTGGCGCTGGGCCACGGCGAGGCGTGAACCTTTGGCGGCTCCCGGGGCGTTGACGGCCTGAGGAGATCAGCCATGCTTGGAAGCCGCAACGCCGTCGCCAACCTCGCGGTCAGGGATTTGGGCCGGGCGAAGGAATTCTACACCGCGACGCTCGGCCTCATCGAGGTCGATAACGAAGGCGACGAGCTGGTCGTGCTCAAAAGCGGCGACAGCGTCCTCAACGTTTACCGGTCCGAATATGCCGGCACCAACGAGGCGACCGCGGTCACCTGGGGGGTGGACGATATCGACGCCGAGGTCGCCGCGCTCAGGGGCAAGGGGATCTTCTTCGAGCATTACGACATGCCCGGCCTCACCCTCGAGGGCGACGTCCATGTCGGCGGAGGCATGAAGGTCGCCTGGTTCAAGGACCCCGACGGCAATATCCTAAATATCGTCGAAGAATAGAGTGGGCCACGACCTGTCGCCGACAGGTCGGACTCTCAAGCTGTTCCGGTTTCTTCTTTCGTGTTAGCCTGAGCGCGAAGGAGGACGCCCATGCCCCCACCGCAAACCTCCGCCGCATTGGCGGCTTCGCTGGTCGTCGCGGGCGGCACCGGAAACGCCGCCGATGTCGCCGTCGTCCAGCCCGAGATCGCCAAGCTCCCCGCCGACATGCTGAACTTCCTGATCGGGAAGGGCGCCAAGGTCGTTGCCTGCCGCGAGTCGGTCACCGACGTGGAAACCTCGCTGCGCAACGTCGTTCCGCGCGGCTGGGAGGGGTTGGTTCCCCGCCGCACCTGGGACAGCGTCCCCGGCACCTATCTCGCCAAGGGCAAGAGGGTTATCGTGGCGACCACCTCCGCTCCCGCCGGCGGGCGCAAGGTCCCGGACATCGGCGCGGGTCACGGCTCGGCCAACCTCGCCGTTCACGAGACGCTGCACGGCCGCCACCGTCTGGCCGGCAAGGTGCTCAAGTCGAAGAGCTTCAAGCAGGCTCGCCAGGCGGATTTCGCACGCCTTCCGGATTATCTGAGACAGGAGGGCGTGGCGGGCCTCGAGGAAACCTACGCCGAGAGCGGCGCCCGCTTCTTCCAGGGCGACCCGAAACTGGCGGCCGACTGGCCCGCCTTGTTCGCTTTCTGGTCCGGCGGGCCGATTCCCCCGGCCCCGCCGCGCGCCTCCGCGGTTCTGGCATCGGTGAGCGGCGCAGCGAGGGAACGGGCGGCACCCAGGGCAGGGGCGATCGGCGCCGCGGAAATGGCCGACGACGGCACGATCACGCTCGACCTTCGAGCGGCCAAGCGCGGGGCCCTCGGTCATGCTCTTTTCGTCATCCGACCGGACGACCCCGATTATGAGGAGGTGCGGGCCCAACACTTCCCGGGTCAAGGTGGCGCGAGCATCCTCGCCTCTCTCTCCGGCGGATCGAGAAGCGTGCTTGTTCGACCGATTAACGGCGACTGATCCTGCGGCGCGCGAATCCGGAATAACCGATCCGGCAGTTGAAGCCCGCGCGCTTGGCCGTTAAGCGGGCGCCACGTTCGGCCGCGTCCCGCGGCTCCTTCGCATTTGGACCTGGAACAGGCTGGGAGGGCCCATGGCTCGCAATAAGATCGCGCTGATCGGCGCCGGCAATATCGGCGGGACGCTCGCCCACCTCGCGGCCTCGAAGGAACTCGGCGACGTCGTCCTGTTCGACGTGGTCGAGGGCGTGCCGCAGGGCAAGGCGCTCGATCTTGCCCAATGCGGGCCGATCGAGGGCTATGACGTCGCGCTCAAGGGCTCGAACGATTATGCCGACATCAAGGGCGCCGACGTCGTCATCGTCACCGCCGGCGTCGCCCGCAAGCCCGGGATGAGCCGCGACGATCTGCTCGGCATCAATTTGAAGGTGATGAAGGCGGTCGGCGAGGGCATCAGGAACAATGCGCCGGACGCATTCGTGATCTGCATCACCAATCCGCTCGACGCGATGGTCTGGGCGCTGCGCGAATTCTCGCAGCTTCCCCACCACATGGTGGTCGGCATGGCGGGCGTGCTCGATTCCGCGCGCTTCCGCACCTTCCTCGCCGAGGAGTTCGGCGTCTCGGTCCAGGACGTCACCGCCTTCGTGCTCGGCGGCCATGGCGACACGATGGTGCCGGTCGTCGAATATTCGACCGTCGCCGGCATTCCGATTCCCGACCTCATCAAGATGGGCTGGTCGACCAGGGAGCGGATCGACGCCATCGTCCAGCGCACCCGCGGCGGCGGCGGCGAGATCGTCGCCTTGCTCAAGACCGGCTCGGCCTATTACGCGCCCGCCACCGCCGGCATCGAAATGGCTGAGGCCTATTTGAAGGACAAGAAGCGCCTCTTGCCCTGCGCGGTCCATTTGACCGGCCAGTACGGCGTCGACGGCCTCTATGTCGGCGTCCCCTGCGTCATCGGCACCGGCGGCGCCGAGAAGATCGTCGAGGTCGAGTTGAACGACGAGGCCAAGGCCAATTTCCAGGTCTCGGTCGACGCGGTCAAGGAGCTGCTCGAGGCGTGCAAGGCGATCGACGAGTCGTTGAAGTAGGAATTGATGTGCCCCTGCGAAGGCAGGGGCCCAGTCTGGGTCCCCGCCTTCGCGGGGGCACTTCATGGGAGCAAGGATGAGCATCCTCGTAAATTCCGGCACCAAGGTCATCACCCAGGGGATGACCGGCGAGACCGGCACCTTCCATACCGAGCAGGCGCTTGCTTATGGGACGAAGATGGTGGGCGGGGTGACGCCGGGGAAGGGCGGGCAGACCCATATCGGCCTGCCTGTGTTCGACACTGTCGCCGAAGCGGTGGCGGCAACCGGCGCCGACGCCAGCGTGATCTACGTGCCGCCGCCCTTCGCCGCCGATTCGATCCTCGAGGCGATCGACGCCGAGGTGCCGCTGATCGTCGCCATCACCGAGGGCATACCGGTGCTCGACATGGTCAAGGTGAAGCGGGCTTTGTCGGGCTCGAAGTCGCGGCTGATCGGGCCCAATTGCCCGGGCGTGCTGACGCCCGGCGAGTGCAAGATCGGGATCATGCCGGGCAGCATCTTCCGGAAGGGCTCGGTCGGCATCGTCAGCCGCTCGGGCACATTGACCTACGAGGCGGTGTTCCAGACCACCAATGCGGGGCTCGGCCAGACCACCGCGGTCGGCATCGGCGGCGATCCGGTCAACGGCACCAGCTTCATCGACGTGCTCCAGCTGTTCCTGGCGGACCCGGAGACGAACGCGATGATCATGATCGGCGAGATCGGCGGCTCGGCCGAGGAGGAGGCCGCCTTGTTCCTCGCCGACGAGGCGAAGCAGGGCCGATCCAAGCCGGTCGTCGGCTTCATCGCCGGCCGCACCGCGCCGCCCGGCCGCCGCATGGGCCATGCCGGCGCGATCGTCTCGGGCGGCCAGGGCGGCGCCGAAGACAAGATCGCGGCGATGGAGGCGGCTGGAATAATCGTCTCCCCGAGCCCATCTGAGCTCGGCAGCACCCTCGCCGCGCTTTTGAAGCGCTGAAGTTTCAGCTAGGGCGCGGCGCGAAAGGCGAGTCAGTGAACGATCCCGGCGAGCGCCCGAGCTGGGCGCGCGACAATTGGCCGATCTTGGAGCTGGACGAGGTCAATGCCGGCCTCGATCCCACGCGCATGTCGATCGAGACCGTGGCCGCCAAAGCCAGGGACGCTGTCGCGCCGGACGCTTCGGCGGCCGAGATCGAGCAGGCCGCCCGCGATTCGATCAACGCGATGATGCTGATCCGCACCTTTCGGGTGCGCGGGCATCTCGCCGCCGACCTCGATCCGCTGGGCCTCGTAAAGCGCGACATGCCCGCCGACCTCAGCCCCGAATATCACGGCTTTGCCGACGGCGCGCTCGACCGCCCGGTCTGGCTCGGCGGCGCGCTCGGCCTCGAACGGGCGAGCGTCCGCGAGCTCGTCGAGATCCTCAGGCGCAATTATTGCGGTCATATCGGCCTCGAATATATGCACATCAACGACCTCGACGAGCGCCGCTTCCTGCAGGACCGGATGGAGGGCAAGGACGCCGAGATCAGCTTCACCCCCGAGGGCAAGCAATCGATCCTGACCAAGGTGATTCAGGGCGAGCAATGGGAGAAGTTCCTCGCCCGCAAATATGTCGGGACCAAGCGCTTCGGCCTCGACGGCGGCGAATCGATGGTTCCGGCGCTTGAGGCAGTGATCAAATATGGCGGCGCCTATGGCGTCGTCTCGATGGTCGTCGGGATGTCCCATCGCGGCCGCCTCAACGTCCTCGCCAACGTCATGGCCAAGCCCTATCGCGCGATCTTCTCCGAATTCGCCGGCGGCTCCGCCAACCCCGAGGATGTCGGCGGCTCGGGCGACGTCAAATATCATCTCGGCACCTCGTCCGACCGCGAGTTCGACGGCATCAAGGTGCATTTGTCGCTGGTCCCCAATCCCAGCCACCTCGAAGCGGTCGATCCGGTCGTGCTCGGCAAGGTCCGCGCCCAGCAGATTGCGCGCGGCGATATCGAAGGCGATTCGGTGCTGCCAGTCCTGCTTCACGGCGATGCCGCCTTCGCGGGCCAGGGCATCGTCTCCGAATGCTTCGGCTTTTCGGGGATCCCGGGCTACAATACCGGCGGCTGCCTCCATTTCGTGATCAACAACCAGGTCGGCTTCACGACCTCGCCCCAGTTCGGCCGCTCCTCGCCTTACCCTTCCGACGTCGCCAAGGCGGTCCAGGCGCCGATCCTCCACGTCAACGGCGACGATCCCGAAGCGGTGACCTTCGCCTGCAAGCTCGCCATCGAATACCGCCAGCAGTTCAACCGCGACATCGTCATCGACATGTGGTGCTACCGCCGCTTCGGCCACAACGAAGGCGACGAGCCGAGCTTCACCCAGCCGCTCATGTACGCGAAAATCCGCGAGCACCCGCCGATCTCCGAGCTCTATGGCGCGCGCCTCGAAAAGGAAGGCGTGATCGAAAAGGGCTGGCTCGAAGGCGAGGTCGCGGCCTTCACCGCTTTGCTCGAAGGCGAGTTCGAGGCCGCCAACTCCTATTTGCCCAACAAGGCCGACTGGTTCGAAGGCGCGTGGAGCGGCCTTGGCCGGCCCGACGAGGCGATCACCGAGCGCCGCAACGTCGCCACCGGCTGCGCGGAAGAGACGGTGCGCGAGATCGGCAAGATCCTGACCACGATCCCGGCCGATGTCGCCGTCCACAAGACTCTGGTGCGGATCATCGACGCCCGCCGGGCGATGTTCGAGACCGGCGCGGGCTTCGACTGGGCGACCGCCGAAGCGCTCGCCTTCGGCACCCTGGTGCGCGAGAACCATCCGGTCCGCCTGTCGGGGCAGGACAGCGCGCGAGGCACGTTCAGCCAGCGCCATTCGGTCTGGGTCGATCAGCGGACCGGCGCCAAATATATCCCGCTCACCAAAGTCGGCCCGGCCCGGTTCGAGGTGCGCGACAGCCCGCTCTCCGAGTTCGGCGTGCTCGGCTTCGAATATGGCTGGTCGCTGGCCGACCCGCAGACGCTCGTCCTGTGGGAGGCGCAGTTCGGCGATTTCGTCAACGGCGCGCAGGTCATCATCGACCAGTTCATCGCCGCCGGCGAGGCCAAGTGGCTGCGCGCCTCGGGCCTCGTGCTGCTGCTGCCGCACGGCTATGAAGGGCAGGGCCCCGAGCACAGCTCGGCGCGGCCCGAGCGTTTCTTGCAGCTCTGCGCCGACGACAATATGCAGGTGGTGAACTGCACCACGCCCGCCAATTATTTCCACGTCCTCAGGCGCCAGATGCATCGCGATTTCAGGAAGCCGCTGGTGATCCTCACGCCCAAATCCCTGCTCCGGCACAAGCAGGCGGTCTCCAGCCTCGCCGACTTCACCGGCGAGAGCCACTTCATGCGGATCCTCTCCGATCCCAGCCCGCCCAGGGACAGCGACGTGAAGCGGCTGGTCCTCTGCACCGGCAAGCTCGCCTACGAGCTCTTCGAGATGCGCGACAAAGCGGGCGACAAGAACATCTCGATCGTGCGGATCGAGCAGCTCTATCCCTTCCCCGGCGAGGCATTCCTAGCGCGCCTCGAGCGCATGAAGAACCTCCAGGAGGTCGTCTGGGCGCAGGAGGAGCCGAAGAACCAGGGCTATTGGGCCCATGTCGAGCCCAGGATCGAGCGCCGCCTCGCCGAGGCCGGCCTCAAGCCGAAGCGGCCCATCTATGCCGGCCGCGAGCCCGCCGCCTCGCCCGCCACCGGCCTCGCCAAGCGCCACGCGGCCGAACAAGCCGCCTTGATCGCCGACGCGCTCGGTCATAGTTCGACCGCGCTCACTACAGGTAGCAGCAACGCCCCGGCGAAGCGCAAAGCCGGCTAGAAGGAATCCGAATGGCGACCGAAGTCAAAGTACCGACGCTGGGCGAATCGATCACCGAGGCGACGCTCAGCGCCTGGCTCAAGCAGCCCGGCGATGCCGTGGCCCTCGACGAGCCGGTCGCCAGCCTCGAGACCGACAAGGTCGCGATCGACGTCCCCGCGCCCGCCGCGGGCACAATGGGCGATCAGCTCGCCAAGGTCGGTGACGATGTCGCGGTCGGCGCCGTCATCGGGCATATCGAGGCGGGCGGCGCGGAAGGGGCGGCCAAGGAGCCTGCGGCCGCCACCCCGGTCAACCCCACGGGCGCCGGCGAGAATATCGAGCCAAAGGAGGCGCCGGCGGAGGCGCCCGAAGCGCCGGCCGTCGAGGACGCTCCGCATCTGACCCTGTCGCCCGCGGTGCGCCGGACCGTGCTCGAACACCATCTAGATCCCTCGAAGATCAAGGGCACCGGCAAGGACGGCCGCCTGACCAAGGACGACGTTCTGGCCGCTGCCGCCCAAACGCAGAAGGCCGAAGCGCCGGCGCCCGCTCCCGCTCCCGCACAGACTCCAGCACCGGCGGGCGCCCCGCTCCAGACCGGGGAACGCCGCGAGGAGAGGGTGCGGATGACGCGGTTGCGCCAGACCGTCGCGCGCCGCCTCAAGGAGGCGCAGAACAGCGCGGCCATGCTCACCACCTTCAACGACGTCGACATGTCGGCGGTGATGGAGGCGCGGGCCAAGTACAAGGATCTGTTCGAGAAGAAGCACGGCATCAGGCTCGGCTTCATGGGCTTCTTCGTGAAGGCGGCGGCGCTCGCCGCGCACGACGTCCCCGCGGTCAACGCCTCGCTCGACGGCGAGGAAATCGTCTACCACGATTATTTCGACGTCTCGATCGCGGTTTCGGCGCCGCAGGGGCTGGTCGTCCCCGTCCTCCGCGACGCGCAGGCGCTGAGCTTCGCCGGGATCGAAAAGGCGATCGCCGACTTCGGCCGGCGGGCGAAGGAGGGCACGCTGACCATGGAGGAGATGCAGGGCGGCACCTTCACCATCTCCAACGGCGGCGTGTTCGGCTCGCTCCTCTCGATGCCGATCATCAATCCGCCGCAAAGCGCGGTGCTCGGCATGCATCGAATCGAGGAACGGCCGGTGGTTCGGGACGGCCAGATCGTGGCGCGGCCGATGATGTATCTGGCGCTCTCCTACGACCATCGCCTGATCGACGGCCGCGAGGCGGTCACCTTCCTGGTGCGGATGAAGGAAGCGCTCGAGGATCCGACGCGGCTGCTGATCGATTTGTAGTTTTACCGTCACCCCAGCGAAGGCTGGGGTCCATTCTGAGTCAGCATGGATTCCAGCTTTCGCAGGAATGACGATTGAGGGAATTGAAGAATGGCAGAGACAGACTTCGACGTGATCGTCATCGGCGCCGGGCCCGGCGGCTATGTCGCCGCGATCCGGGCCGCGCAGCTGGGGCTGAAGGCCGCCTGCGTCGACAGCCGCGAGACCTTGGGCGGGACCTGCCTCAACGTCGGCTGCATTCCTTCGAAGGCGCTGCTCCACGCCTCCGAGCTGTACGAGGAAGCGCATTCGGGCGCGCTCGCCAAATGGGGGGTGAAGACGACGGGGCTTAGCCTCGACCTCGACGCGATGCACGGCGCGCGGCTGGAGGCGATCAAGGGCCTGACCGGCGGCATCGAATTCCTGTTCAGGAAAAACAAGGTCGAATGGCTGAAGGGCCAAGCCAGTTTCACCGCCAAGGATGCAATCGAGGTCGGCGGCAAGAGCTACACAGCCAAGAATTTCGTGATCGCGACGGGCTCCAGCGTCACTCCGCTGCCGGGCGTCGAGATCGACCACGAGGCGATCGTCGATTCGACCAGCGCG
>DASQFO010000376.1:0-4687 GCA_035633095.1 Allosphingosinicella sp.
TTTGGGGGCCGCGTACTTATCCCCGTTATCCTACTTATCCACAGGCAGATTGTGCTGGCGCGAATCATTTTAGACGGCAATACAGGTGCTTCGCGGTCAGGAGCCGCCATCCTTCGGGACGAAAGCTTCTGAGTGCCGCCACCGCGGACGCGGCGGAAGTCCTTCGGGACGGAAGCCGAAAAAGCGGAGGTGGGGCAGCCGGGAGAGAAGCGCGAGGCAGCGGCGCAAGCCAAAGCCGAACCCACTTCTTCCGGAGTCCGGCGGAACCGGAGCCTTCGGGCAAAGGAACCGCGAAAGGGACTCGACGAAGTTCGCTTCGACGAGACCCGGATCGGGACTGCTTCGGCAGATCCGATTGGGAACCGACCGGGGTCGCAAGACCCCGGCCGGAACCCGAGAACGGGGCTGGTGGCGACACCGGCCCCGTTTTTCATTTCCGCCCCCGGCGCGCCGGCGGGCCGCTCACCACCCGATGCCCCCTACAGCCGCAGCACCAGCCCGAGCACGGCGAAGATCGGGTAGAGCGCGAGGAAGACGACCAGGATGGCGATGTTCGCCGCCCGCCCCTTCGCGAACATCGCCGCGAGCACCAGCACGACAAAGGCGGCGAAAGCCGGGAAATAGGCCCAACCCGCGGTGCCCAGCGCGAACTGCGCCGCCCGCGCCAGCACCCGCGAGGCAAGGATGCCGCCGAGAACCGCCCGCTTATTCTCGAAATAATAAGCGTCGAGGTCCGGCCATTTCGTCGGATCGTCCGGGAAGACCAGGGTCGCGGCGAGATAATAGAGACCGACGACGAACAGACCGACGACGAGGGTCAGGAAATTGCCGGAGATCGAATCCTTGAGCGAATAGGCCAGCGCCCATGAGGAGGTGAGATCGAGCATCACGACCAAGCCGAGCAGGGGCGTCAGCCAGCCCAGACGCACCGTCCGCCATTGCTTCAGCGTCCGCGCCAGCCCGCCGAGCACCTCCGCAAGGCTTAGTCCCAGCAGCAGCGCGAACAGCGAAAAGACGAATTCGAATTGGGTCATCGCCCTTCCCCCTTTCCCGTCCCCGCGACTATCCGGCGCGACGCCGCGCTTGGCAAGCCGCGCCCTGGCGCCCTTTCACCCGCCGGCGAGCCCGGTTAGGGGTGGCCGGCGAGAAAGCGAATGGGAGGGGGACGGAATGACCACGATCAGGGTGAGCGCGTTTCGCTGGGTTCCCCCCTTCGCTCAGGGGCTGGTGCGCGATCTGCGCGTGCGCTGGGCGCTCGAGGAGGCGGGTCTTTCCTATGAAGAGCGGCTGATCGGGGCCGAGGATCAAGCGTCCGCCTCCTATCGAAGCCTGCAGCCGTTCGGCCAGGTGCCGACCTATGAGGAGAGCGATGGCGACGCCAGGCTGGAGCTGTTCGAATCGGGCGCGATCGTGATGCACATCGCCGAGCGTTCCGGGGCGCTGATGCCCGCCGATCCGGGGGCCCGCGCCCGCGCCCGCATGTGGATGTTCGCGGCCCTCAATTCGATCGAGCCGCATATCCAGAATCTGGCCGCGATCGACCTGTTCTACGCAAAGGAGGATTGGGCGAAAGGGCGGCGGCCGGGCGCAGTCGAGATGGTTGAAAAGAGGCTGGACGAGCTCACCTCATGGCTCGACGGCCGCGACCATCTCGAAGATGGCTTCGCCGCCGGCGACCTCATGATGACCAGCGTGCTGCGCATCCTGCGCCACACCGATCTGGTCGCCGAGCGGCCGGCGCTCGACGCCTACCGCCTCCGTTGCGAAGCCCGCCCCGCCTTCCAAAAGGCGCTGGCCGACCAGCTGGCGGTCTTCGCGGCCAACGCACCGGCGGACGGCTAACAAGCCGCAGGATTTGCTCCAGCTCAGGCTGCCCTGCTATCATTCCCGCCGCTTTTCGGATCGAATCCAGGAGGAACGCCAATGCCGCGCTACATGGTCGAACGCACCTTCCCCGACGGCCTCCACATCCCGACCGACGATGACGGCGCCGCCGCTCTGGGCGGCATCGTCGCGACCAATGCCGGCGAAGGTGTGACCTGGGTTCATTCCTACGTCAGCGCCGACAAGACGAAGACCTTCTGCGTCTACGACGCGCCCTCGCCCGACGCGATCCGCAGCGTCGGCGCCAAGAACGGGGTCCCGGTCGACGCCATCCACGAGGTCAGCGTCCTCGATCCCTATTTCTACCATTAGGCGCGCAGCGCCTCCGGGCAGGCACTTTGCAAGCGGCCGGGCGTTGAACTAGGCACCCCCGTCCCTGCCTGTGCCGGAGTCCCGCATGCGGTCGCCGATCCTCTTCGCCGTCCTCGTCCTTGCCGCCTGCGCGCAGAGCGGTCCGGGCAACCGGCAGGAAGACGCGCGGCAAGTGGCGCCGATCCTGACCGGGGCGGACGCGCGCGACGCGCACAGCTACGCCCGCCCCGAAGTCGCGCGGGTGACGCATGTCGCGCTCGACCTCGACGCCGATTTCGAAAGCCGACGCATGGCCGGGACGGCGACGCTCGACATCGCCGCCGCGGCGGGCGCAAGCGAGATTGTCCTCGATTCCAGGGGGCTCGAAATCCAGGCCGTCACCGATACGGGCGGGGCGCCGCTCCGCTACGCGCTTGGGGCCGGCGACGACGTCCACGGCCAGCCGCTCGCCATCCGCCTCGGCGAGGCGCGCAGGGTCCGGATCCGCTACCGCTCCGCGCCCGACGCGGCGGCGCTGCAATGGCTGACCCCCGATCAGACCGCAGGCAAGCGCCACCCCTATTTGTTCAGCCAGGGACAGGCGATCCTCAACCGGACCTGGATCCCGACCCAGGACAGCCCCGGCATACGCCAGACCTGGGAGGCGAGGATCACCGCGCCCGAGCCCTTAAAGGTGGTGATGTCGGGCGAGCGGTTGACCCCGGAGGGTGAGCCGGCGGGCAATGGACGCCGCGCCTATCGTTTCCGCATGGATCATCCGGTCGCGCCCTATCTGATCGCGATCGCCGCCGGCGATCTCGCCTTCCGCGCGCTCGGCCCGCGCACCGGCGTGTGGACCGAGCCCGCCATGCTCGACGCCGCCGCGCGCGAGCTGGCCGACACCGAACGGATGGTTGCCGCCGCCGAGGCGCTCTACGGCCCCTATCGCTGGGGCCGCTACGACATGATCGTGCTGCCCCCGAGCTTCCCTTTCGGCGGCATGGAGAACCCTACCCTGACCTTCCTGACGCCGACCTTCATCGCCGGCGACCGCAGCCTGGTCGGACTTGTCGCGCACGAGCTCGCGCACAGCTGGTCGGGCAATCTCGTCACCAACGCGACCTGGAACGACGGCTGGCTGAACGAGGGCTTCACCTCCTATTTCGAGAACCGGATCATGGAGGCGATGTACGGGCCGGCCCGCGCCCGTCAGGAAGCCGCTTTGTCCTGGGCCGACATGGAGGCCGCTCTTGCCGAGCTCGGCGGCAACGCGCCGGGGACGCGGCTCCACAATGAGCTTTCCGATCCCGACGGCGGCACCAGCGGCATCGTCTACGACAAGGGCGCGGCGTTCCTGAGGACGCTGGAGCGCATCGTCGGCCGCGCGCGGTGGGACGCCTACCTCCGCTCCTATTTCGATCGCCACGCCTTCCAGCCGATGACGTCGGCGCGCTTCCTCGCCGATCTGCGCGCCAATCTGGTCCGCGGCGATGCGGCGCTCGAGCGACGGCTGCAGCTCGACCGGTGGGTGTTCGCGCCAGGCTTGCCGGACAATGCCGCGCGCCCAGATCCGGCCGCCTTCGCGGCGGTCGACCGCGGCCTTCGGGCGTTCAACCTCGGCGGTCCGGCGCGCGGCGTGCCCTATGGCGGCTGGTCGACCGCCGAGCGCCTGCGTTTCCTCAACGGCCTGCCGCGCGAAATGGCGCGCGCGCGGCTCGACGAGCTCGATGCGGCCTTCCGCCTGTCGCAGGGCGGCAATGCGGAAACTTTGTTCGCCTGGCTGCAGCTCGCGCTCGCCAACCGCTACGAGCCGGCGGTGCCCGCGACCGAGCGCTTTCTGGCCGCGCAGGGGCGGCGCAAGTTCGTTTCCCCGCTGTTCGAGACCCTGATCGGCGAGGCTGAATGGGGCCGACCGATCGCGCTGCGCATCTACGGCCGCACGCGCCCCGGCTACCATAGCGTGACCACCGGGCGGGTCGACCAGCTGATGCGCGGCCAAAGCTGAGGGAAAAGCGTCGATTTCGTAGCATTTTGCGCCGCGATACGGGCGCCGATTTCCGGGCAGAACTTAACGTTCCTTAAAACCTCTGGCGATAGGGCGGGGCTTCACGACCAGAGTTGCTTGGAAATCGATGTTTCATTCGCCCGTTTCAATCGACGCTGAACGGCAGGATATCGACCTGCACGCCGATGCGGAGGAGCCGACCGGTTTCGACGCCGGGAACGAGCGACTTCGCGAAGCGCATCTCCATAACGCCCAGGTTCGCGCGCGCGCCTTGTTCGCGCCCTTCTTCGCGATCACCGCGGTCGCCGCTTCGCTGATCACCGGCTGGGCGATGTTCGGCTCGGTGAAGCTCGAAACGGTGGTCGGCTGGGTCGCCCTGGTCGCCTTTTTCAACTGGGTGTCGTGCCGCCGTGCGATGGAGGCCGCCGCGCGCGGCGGCAGCCGCACCGCGAGGCCCCGCGCCGGATGGTTCGCGGTCGCCGAGGCGGTCGGCCTCGCCGGCCTCTG
>DASQFO010000377.1:0-2557 GCA_035633095.1 Allosphingosinicella sp.
CAAAACCGAGCGCGGACCGGCATCGGCGCGCCGGCCCATTCGAAAGCCGGCGCTCACGGCGGCGTCGGCGTAAAATGCGATCACCTGCGAAGGGGGATCGGCGGTCCTGAAGCCCATCACCCGCATCTCGCCCTCCTCCGAAGCGCCGCCGAACTGGATGGCGCCGCCGCCGTTGACGCGCGGATAGGCGGGAATGCCCTCGGGCAGCCCCGAGAAGTCGGCATCGCCGCGAACCTCGCTGCGGCCGTCGGGCGAGGCCAGGCTCCCCTGCCCCGGCCCCGCCGAATTGCCGCGATCGGCTTCGGGCGAAGCGCCGCCGCATGCGGCGAGCGCCATGAGGGCCGTGCCGGTGATGATGATCCGCCGCATCCTTGTCCTCTCCAATTCCCCGCGCCGGGTCGGGGCAGGCCGCCGACCTATAGCATAGGTGCGTCCGGCGTTCCGAACCGGGCGAAGCTCGGCCGGCCTCCCGCAAGCCGCCGGCCTGCCTTGTCTTCGCCCGATTTCGCGCCGATGATCGCGGCCGGTCGGCGGTGGAGCAAGGCATGTCATTGGCCCTCATGCTGGTTCTTCAGGCGGCGGCGCCCGCCGCGCAGCCGCCCGCGCCCGCCGCGATCGACTTCGATCTGGCGCGCTACCGGCCGGCCGATGCGCGCTTCGGACTCACCGCCCGCCCGTGCCCGGGCAGGGATCCGACGACGATCGTCGTCTGCGGCCGCCGGTCCGCCGGCGGCGCCTATCCGTTCGAGGAGATGGCGCGACTCTTCGCGGCGAGGCCGCTCGTCGCCGAGACGCGCCTGTCCGGCAATGTCATCGGCGACGTCCACGGCGAATCCGTCACGCTCGACCGCGGCGCCGTCAGCCACCGCGCGATGGTGAGGCTCAGGCTGGGGTTTTAAGCGAACATCACGATCCATGGTCACCGCAATCCGATGAACCGCGCCTCTTACTTGCGTTGTTCGACGGCTACACAGTGCAGGCGCCTCTCTAGAATCGCGCCTCGATGGCGACAACGAAGCAGGAATTGGGCGCGCTCGGCGAGCGGCTGGTGGTGCAGCTCTGCGCCTGCCCAAAATGCAAGCAGCGGAGAACGCTGAAGCCGCTTCGGGCCAATTTCAAATGCGCCGACGTGATCTGCGACTTCTGCGGTTATCTAGCCCAGGTGAAGGCTTCGACGAGCAAGGACGGCAGGTCCCCGCCCAAGAAGCTGCTCGGGGCGGCTTGGGGGCCTCAGAAGCAGCGGATGGATGCAGGCGTCTACTTCCCGTTGTTCCTCGTGCTGGTCACGCCCAAGCAGGACTTCTTCTCGATCCATTATCTTGCCGCCGACCTGCAGGATGAGGCCATGTTCCTGGAGCGCAAGCCGCTGGGCGTGAACGCAAAGCGTGCCGGCTGGCAAGGGTTCCACTACGATCTGGCGGCCGCCGGACCGCGGCTGATTCACGTGACGGAAGGACGGCTTCCGCTCGCGCGGCCGAGCGCTCCGGAGGATGTGGTCTACTAGCCATCAGTCGGCTCGCGAGTCGCGGCATCGACTTCGATCAGGCGGGTCTCGCCTTCGCAGTCGTGGCAATGGGCATAGTCGAAGGCGGTGCGGAGGACCCAGCGCTGCACGGCGACGTCCCAGTCGGCCCAGGCGTCGCGGCTGACGTCGTTGCCGCCGCAAGCGTTGCAGACATAGTCAACCCCCACGGGCCAGCCTCCGCGCGTCGGCCTTGAGGGCGGCGAGGCAGGGCCCAGCGCCGGTCAGTTCCCAGGCCTGGTCGTCGATCGCGAGCGCGATCTTGCGGGCGAGGGCGGGAAGGTCGGGCGCGGGGGCGCGCAGCAGGCGGCGCAGCGTGCCGAGGCGGGCGCATTCGAGGTCGTTGAACCGCTCCTCGAGCGGCTCGCAGGCCGGAAAGGCGCGCGCGGCGGGCGGCAGTCGCGTTTCGGCTTGCCGGAAGGCGGCGAGTCGGGCTTCGGCGCGGCGGAAGGCGGCGAGCGCGCGGGTCCAGCGGTCGTTAGTGTCGGTCCTCGGTACGGCTCGCGCCTGGGGCCGGCCCGCCCCCGGCGCACCGCCGCCACCGAGCAGAACGGGCGCGCCGAAGCACGCGCCTAGCACCGCCCGGCGCGACAGGTTATGCCTCCCGGCAGCCATGCTGGAAGTCCTCCGCGAGTCACCAATAGTGTGGGCTCACTATTAGTGACAGCGGAGTCGATGGTCAAGGGGGTTGTCATCGCTGCTGACTTGTTACGACCCGAGCAATCGCGGATGGCGCGGGCGGCGCTCGCCTGGTCGCTCGACGACGCGGCGGCGGCCTCCGGCCTCAGCCGCCGGACGATCCTGCGCGTCGAGCAGGCCAAGCCGGTCCTGCTCGAAAGCATGGACACCCTGCGCCGCGCCTACGAGGTCGCCGGTGTCCGTTTCGGTGAGAAGGGCGGGGTCTTTCCGCCGGATTAGGTTGATTTCCGGAAATTACGCTGAGGACGATATGATCAAATTCTGGAAGCGTCGGCCGCGATATTCCGAGCACATCGATTACCTGCTCGCCTCGATTGTCTATCTCGGCACCAATGA
>DASQFO010000378.1:0-1703 GCA_035633095.1 Allosphingosinicella sp.
CGGATCGGTCGCCAGCACGTTGATATAGTGGGTGCCGAGCGCGAGATTCTCCAGTTGCTGCAACGGACGAAACATCGGCGGCAGGTCGTCGAGCGGTTGCGGCGCGTCGCCCACCGGGTAGCTGATCAGCACCCCGGCCACCGTGCCCCCGACCTCGGCGATCACCGCGTTGCGCCAGGAAAACGCGCCTTCGTCGCGGGCGGCCCGGCGCTCGCCCAGCGCCCAGGCATCCTCGCCCGGCTCGGCCATCCGCGCCCAGAGATAGGCCGGCAGGCCGTCGCCCGCCATGTTGCCGAGGCGGGCGAGATGGGGGGCGTCGTCGCGCCGGGCCGCGCGCAACGTGATATCGTCGGGCCGCGCCGCGCGCGGGCCGACGGCGTCAGGCGGCATGGACATGCCCGCAGGCATGGCTGATCGCCGCGATGTGGCGATGGTCGGTGCCGCAGCAGCCGCCGAGCACGTTGAGCCGCGGCAACAGGTCCATCAGCCCGCGATAGTCCTGGGCGAGTTCCGCCGGATCGCCGTCGTCGAGCACCGGGGATTCGTCGAGCTCGGCGTGGCTCATCTTCGAGGCATTGGCTCTGAGCCCGCCGATCCGCGCCCGCCAGGCGCCGTCGCCGTCGCCGGCGCCGAGCCGGTCGCGGAAATGCGACGGGTGCGCGCAGTTCACCATGTAGTAGGCGGGATAGCCGCCCGTCGCCGCGTCGCAGGCCTCGACCGCTTCGCGCAAGCTGGTGCCCTGGCGCAGCCGGCCGTCGGTCTCGAGGGTAAAGGAGATCACCGCAGGGATGCCGGCCGCCTTCGCCGCGCGCGCGATGCCGATCCCCTCCTCGACATAGGTCATGGTGATCGCCGTCACCATGTCGGCGCCGGCCGCCTCGAACACCTGGACCTGGCGCGCGTGATAGGCCTCGGCCTCCTCGGCGGTCATGTAGGTGTCGGGGGCGTAGCCGTCGCCGCGCGGACCGAGGCAGCCGCTGAGCACCATGGGGCTCGCTTCGGTCTCCTCGGCCTCGTGGATCGCGCGGATGAAATCGATCGCCGCGGCGTTCACCGCGTCCAGCGCCTCCGGCGTATAGCCGAGCACACGTCCCCAATCGGGATTGGAGCGCCAGGTGGCGCTCTCGAGCACGAGCCCGCGGCCGTCGCGCTTGGCTAGCGCGACATAGGGCGCGAAATAGCGCGCAAGCTCGGCGCGGCCCTCGGGCGTGCGCATCAGGTCGAAGGCCGCGAAATGCGGCAACTCCTGGCCTTGGTGAAAGATCAGCGTGGTCTCGATGCCGCCGTCGGTCAGGAACAGCTTGTCGCCCAGCTGCGGCAGAGCATCGCGGTATTTCGCGCGCATGGTCGGACTCCCCTATCGGTAATGCGCGGGACAATGCCGCAAACCGGCTGGCAAGGTAAGCCGCTTTGCGGTACAGTCGGCGCTTCACGGGGTTTCGCATGAAAATCAATCAATTGCCCGAGCCTGGACGGGCGCTCCGGTCAATGATGCTTCGGGAAACCGCACCATGAGTACAGCAACGGCCGCCGCGAGGCCGACCGCCAGGGGCAAGGAGACCCGGGCGCGCATCCTCGACATGGCGGAGGAGGCGATCCTCGCCAAGGGCTTCGACGCCACCTCGATCGAGGAGATCGTCGCGGCGGCCGAGATCACCCGGAGCGGCTTCTTCTACCATTTCCGCGACAAGAACGAGCTCGCC
>DASQFO010000379.1:0-1743 GCA_035633095.1 Allosphingosinicella sp.
CTGGCTTACGGGCCCGAGGCGATCGCCGAGGCGGCGCGGCTGATCGCGGCCGGCGAAATCGTGGCGATGCCGACCGAGACAGTCTACGGCCTCGCCGCCGACGCCGCCAATGGCGAAGCGGTCGCGCGCATCTACGAGGCCAAGGGACGGCCGGCCTTCAATCCGCTGATCGTCCATGTGAGGGATATCGCGCAGGCCGCTGAAATCGGCGTGTTCGATGGTGACGCGCTGACCTTGGCGGAGCGTCACTGGCCCGGTCCGCTGACTCTCGTCCTGCCGCTCCGCGAAGGCGCGGCCATCGCCTCCCTGGTCACCGCCGGCCTGCCGACGGTGGCGATCCGCTCCCCCGCCCATCCAGCGATGCAGGCGCTGCTGAAGGCCGCGGGCAGGCCGCTCGCCGCCCCTTCCGCCAATGCCAGCGGCCGGATCAGTCCGACCCGCGCGGCGCATGTGCTTGCCGGTCTCGGCGGCCGCATCCCGCTGATCGTCGATGCCGGCCCCACCGCCCACGGCCTCGAATCGACCATCGTCGCGCTGACCGGCGGCCCGCCCCGCCTGCTCCGCCCGGGCCCGGTCGATCTCGGCCTGCCGGCGGCGGAGGCGAGCCGGATCGAATCGCCCGGCCAGCTTCGCAGCCATTACGCCCCCACCAAGCCCCTGCGGCTCGACGCGGTCGAGGGGCGCCGCGACGAATGGCTGATCGGCTTCGGCGCGGTCCGGGGCGAGGCTACGCTCAGCGCTTCGGGCGATCTAATAGAAGCGGCCGCCAACTTGTTCGAAAGGCTGCACGAGGCCGAAGCGGCGGCCGCGCCCGGCATCGCCGTCGCGCCGATCCCTGACAGCGGCCTCGGCGCCGCCATCAACGACCGCCTCCGCCGCGCCGCGGCGCCCCTCGCCTAGGCGCTCTCGTCCGCCTTCAGCCGCGCGGCAAAGCTCTTGCGGAGCTTCTGGAGCTTGGGCGGGATGATTGCGAGGCAATAGGGATTGCGGCGGCCTTCGGTCTCCCAATAATCCTGGTGATAGTCCTCGGCCGGCCACCAGGTGCCGGGCGGCTCGATCGTGGTGACGATCGGCGCCGGCCAGGCGGTGGCCGCGCGTTCGATGCCGCGCCGCGCCGCTTCCTCCTGGCCTGCGCTCAGCGGGAAGATGGCCGAGCGATATTGGGTGCCGACGTCGTTGCCCTGGCGGTTGAGCTGGGTCGGGTCGTGGGTGGCGAAGTGGATGTCGAGCAGGTCGTCATAGGAGATCCGCGCCGGATCGAAGGTCACCCGGATCGCCTCGGCATGGCCGGTATCGCCGGCGCAGACCTGGCGGTAGCCGGGCGCCTCGACATGGCCGCCAATATAGCCGCTCTCGACCGCGCCGACGCCGATCAGATCCTTGAATACCGCCTCGGTGCACCAGAAGCACCCGCCCGCCAGGATCGCCTGTTCTTCAGTCACTCGTCGCCTCCATTCCTGCCCTGAGCAAGATAGGGCGTCCGGCGCGCGGTTAAAGCCGGGGCGCCTTCTGCGGCTTTAGCGTGCGCCGCCGCGCGCGCGGGAGGGTGAAGATGAAGGCCGCCCCGCCCCCCTGGCGATTTTCCGCCCTGATCTCGCCGCCATGCGCTTCGACGATGGTGCGGCTGATCGGCAGCCCCAGGCCCATGCCGCCGCTCTTGGTGGTCATGAACTCGGAGAACAGGCTCTCCAAATGTTCGGCCGCGATGCCCGCGCCGGTGTCGGCGACCTCGATCTCGACCAT
>DASQFO010000380.1:0-6716 GCA_035633095.1 Allosphingosinicella sp.
ATCCGATCGCGATCGGCATCGCCGCGATATTGCTGCTGATCCTGGTCGCCAGCACGTTCGCGATCGTGCCCGAAACCCAGCAGGCGGTCATCGTCCGCTTCGGCGAGCCGCAGCGCATCCTGAACCGCTACCGGCCGGACGAGCCGTTCGGGCGTTCGGCGGGGATTACCGTGCGGATCCCGTTCATGGAGCAGATCGTGTGGATCGACAAACGCATCCAGTCGGTCGAGATGGACAACCAGCAGGTGCTCTCGACCGACCAGCTGAGGCTCCAGGTCGATGCCTTCGCCCGCTACCGGATCGTCGATCCGCTGCGCATGTACATTTCCGCGGGTAACCCCGAAAATGTCAGCACCCAGCTGCAGCCGATCCTGGGCTCGGCGCTCAGGAACGAGCTCGGCCGCCGTCCGTTCGCCGCCTTGCTCAGCCCCGAGCGCGGCCAGATGATGGACAATATCCAGACCGCGCTCAACCGGGTCGCCCGCCAGTACGGCGCGGAGATCGTCGACGTGCGCATCAAGCGCGCCGATTTGCCCGACGGCACGCCGCTCGAATCGGCCTATCAAAGGATGCGCACCGCGCGCCAGCAGGAGGCGCGCTCGATCCAGGCGCAGGGGCTGAAGCAGGCCCAGATCATCCGCGCCGACGCCGACGCCGAGGCAACCGCGACCTATGCCTCCGCGTTTAACCGGGATCCCGAATTCTACGATTTCTACCGCGCGATGCAGTCGTACGAGCTCAGCTTCAACAACGCCCAGACCGGCGATAATGCGCGCGGGCGGACGAGCATCATCCTGTCGCCGAACAACGAATATTTGCGCCAATTCCGGGGCAATCGGTGAGCGCCATTCAATCTCCGTTCAGCCGCCCCATCTAGCGTGCCGAGCAGCCTCGGGCTGCCGCAAGCAAGTCAAGGAAGGACCATAGAAGTGCGTTACGTTTACGGGATCACGGCCGCCATTCTCCTCGGCGGCGCCGCAGCGACCCTTAGCCTCAACCCGGTCGGCGCGCAGGTCGCGCAGAACGAGCCGGGCACGATTTCCGCCGTCCCGCCGCCGGGGGCGCCGATGAGCTTCGCGCAGCTCGCCGAGCGGCTGCAGCCGGCCGTGGTCAACATCTCCACCCGTCAGAGCATCCAGATCCAGCGCCAGCAGGTCCCGCCAGGCCTCGAGGACTTCTTCCGCCGCTTCGGCGCCGAAGTGCCGGGCAGCGGCGGCGGCCAGGGCGACGGCGGCACGGTGACCCAGCGCGGCGGCTCGCTCGGCTCGGGCTTCATCATCTCGGCCGACGGCTATGTCGTCACCAACAACCACGTGGTCGCGCCGAGCCGGCAGGGCGCCGTCGTCGAGCAGATCACCGTCATCCTCTCCGACCGCACCGAATATGAGGCCGAGGTCGTCGGCCGCGACCCCACTTCCGACATCGCCGTCCTCAAGGTCACGCCGACCCGGCCGCTGCCGTTCGTCCGCTTCGGCGATTCGACCCGGGCCCGGGTCGGCGACTGGGTGATCGCGATCGGCAACCCGTTCGGGCTCGGCAACACGGTCACCGCCGGCATCGTCTCGGCGCTGCACCGGAATATCGGCGCGGGCCTCTACGACCGCTACATCCAGACCGACGCCGCGATCAATTCGGGCAGCTCGGGCGGCCCGATGTTCGATATCAACGGCAACGTCATCGGCATCAACACCGCGCTCATCTCGCCGACCGGCGGCAATGTCGGCGTCGGCTTCGCGATCCCGGCCGAGCAGATCCGGCCGGTCGTCGAGTCGCTGCGGCGCGGCGAGCGCGTCCATCGCGGCTATATCGGCGTCGCGCTCCAGACGCTCGACGAGGGCGTGGCGGCGGCGCTGGGCATCGAGCGCAACCGCGGCGAGCTGATCCGCTCGGTCACGCCGGGCGGCCCGGCCGCGCGCGCCGGGATCGAGCAGGGCGACGTCGTCATCTCGGTCGCCGGCCAGCCGGTGACCCCGGACCAGTCGCTCGCCTATCTGGTCTCGCGCCAGCCGATCGGTTCGCGCATCCCCGTCGAGCTGATCCGCCAGGGCCAGCGCCGCAACGTCACCATCGCCATCGCCGAGCGGCCGACCGAGGAAGAGCTGGCCCGCCTCAACGGCATCGAGCCGGACAATGCGAACCCCCAAGAGGGCGGCGGCGGCAAACTGGCCGAAGGTCCGTCGCCGGGCCAGCGCTCGCTCCGGCAAAGCCTCGGCCTCTCCGTCCAGCCGCTGACGCCGGCGCTGGCGCGGCAGCTCAGGATCGCCGACGCCAACGCGCGCGGACTGGTCGTCACCGCCGTGGATCCGAACAGCGACGCGGGCCAGCGCGGCGTCCAGCCGGGCGACCTGATCCTCTCGATCGACCAGCGTCCGGCGGCGACCGCGGAAGCGGCCGTGACCCTGATCGATTCGGCGCGGCGCGCCAACCGCCGGAACGTGCTGCTGCAGGTCCGCCGCGGCAGCGGCCCCCCGGGCTATGTCGGGGTCGAGCTGGCCAGCGTCTCCCCGCCCGCGGCGCCGCGGCGCTGACCCGGTGCGGACACTGAAGTGACCGACCTCGCGAGGAACGCGGGCGCCGGGGCCGCGCTGCGCGAGCTGACGATTCGCGGGATTTTGCTCGGCGGCGTCATCACCCTGCTGTTCACGGCCGCCAACGTCTATCTCGGGCTGAAGGTCGGCATCACCTTCGCCACCTCGATCCCGGCGGCGGTCATCTCGATGGCGATCCTGCGCTTCGTCAGCAATTCGAACATCCTCGAGAACAACATCGTCCAGACCATCGCATCGGCGGCGGGAACGCTGGCGGCGATCATCTTCGTGCTGCCGGGCCTGATCATGATCGGCTGGTGGCAGGGCTTTCCCTATTGGACGACGGTCGCGGTCTGCGCGATCGGCGGCACCTTGGGGGTGATGTTCTCGGTGCCGCTGCGGCGCGCGCTGGTGACGGGATCGGACCTTCCCTACCCGGAGGGCGTCGCCGCGGCCGAGGTGCTGAAGGTCGGCTTCGGCTCGGCCGAGGGCGCGCAGGAGAATGCAAAGGGCCTGGCGACCATCGTCGCGGGGTCGATCGCGTCGGCCGGCTTCGCATTGCTGGTCGCGATGAAGCTGGTCGCGGGCGAGCTGGCGACCGCGTTCCGCGTCGGCGGCGGCGCCGCGACCGGCGCCTCGACCAGCCTCTCCATGGCGCTGATCGGCGTCGGCCACCTGGTCGGCCTTTCGGTCGGGATCGCCATGTTCATCGGCATGATGATCGCGTGGGGCGGGCTGGTGCCGCTGCTGACCTCGATCCAGGGCGTCGGACCCGACGTCGCCGCCACCGTGAACGACGTATTCCGCAACCAGGTGCGCTTCATCGGCGCGGGCACGATCGGCGTCGCGGCGGTGTGGACCTTGCTCAAGATCATCGGGCCCATATTCGGCGGCATCCGCTCCGCCATGGCGGCGTCCAGGGCGCGCGCGGGCGGCGACGTGCTCGCGCTCACCGAGCGCGACCTTCCGATCGGCGTGGTCGGCGGCACCATCCTCCTCTCGCTGATCCCGATCGCGGTCCTGCTCTGGATCTTCATCGCCGGCGGGCCGATCGCTCCCGACGCGGTGACGGTGATCGGCGTGACCCTCGTCTACGTGCTCGTCATCGGCGCCATCATCGCCGCGGTCTGCGGCTATATGGCGGGCCTGATCGGCGCGTCGAACAGCCCGGTTTCCGGGGTCGGCATTCTGGCGGTGCTCGCCGCGGCCCTGCTCCTCGTCCTGCTCTACGGCAATGACGGCGACGCGGCCAAGTCGCAGGCGCTGACCGCTTATGCCTTGTTCACGACCGCCATCGTCTTTTCGATCGCGACCATCTCCAACGACAACCTCCAGGATCTGAAGACCGGCCAGCTGGTCGGCGCGACGCCGTGGAAGCAGCAGTTCGCGCTGGTGATCGGAGTCATCTTCGGGTCGCTGGTGATCCCGCCCGTGCTCGACCTGCTCAATGTCGCCTTCGGCTTCCAGGGCACGCCGGGCGCCGGCGCGAACGCGCTCGCGGCGCCGCAGGCGGCGTTGATCTCCTCGCTCGCCAGCGGCGTGCTCGGCGGAGATATCGACTGGAGCCTGATCGGCTGCGGCGCTCTGCTCGGCGTCGCCGTCATCGTCGTCGACGAGATCTTGCGCAAGGCCGGCAAGATGCGGCTGCCCCCGCTCGCGGTCGGCATGGGCGTCTATCTGCCGATGGCGCTGACGCTGCTGATCCCGGTCGGGGCGCTGATCGGCCATTATTACGAGCGCTGGGCCGACCGCGCCCGCGATCCCGAATTCGCCAAGCGCATGGGCGTCCTGATGGCGACCGGCTTCATCGTCGGCGAAAGCCTGTTCGGCGTCGCGTTCGCCGGGATCGTGGCGGGCTCGGGCAGCGATGCGCCGCTGGCGCTCGTCGGCGAGCATTTCGAGACCTACGCGCTGTGGCTCGGCCCGATCCTCTTCGCGGGGGCGATCGCCTGGCTCTACCGCCGCACCCGCCGGGCCGCGGCCTAGCCCCCTCTTGCCCGCGTGATACCGGGCAGCCGCCAGGAGACGGCTGTCAAACGGTCAATAGCCGAAGCCGGCGGCGCCGCGGTGGCGGCCGAGGACGTGCGCGCGCAACTCCTTCGCGCTCCACAGCCGCTCGACCCCGAGCTCGGCCTGCTTGACCAAAGCGGTGATGGCGGCGTTGACCGGTGCCTCTTTGCCCAGCCGCGCGGCCAGCTTCACCACCTCGCCGTTCAGATAATCGACCTCGGTCCGGCGCCGGGCGGCGAAATCGTCGGCCATCGAGCCGCGGCCCTTGGGGTCGATTTTCTGGACCCGCAGGAACAGGTTCTTGAAGATCAGATCGGGCGACCCGATCACGTGGGCAAGCTGGCGCGGCCCGACCAGGCCGATCTTGGCCGGCTTGATCCCGGCAAGGTCGAGCAGATCGAGCGTCTCGACGATCGCGGCGGCGAAGACGCGGCGATAGTCGCGCTGCTTCAATTCCTCGAGGATGGTGAGGCCCGACAAAGCGTTGATCGCATTGTTGAGGTTGTAGAGGAGCTTGCCCCAGGCCACCGATTCCATGTCGTTCGAGAGGAGCAGCCGGCCGGGCCGGTCTCCGATCGCATCGGCAAGCGCGCGCGTCACCTCATTCTCCTCGGCCATCAAATCGCCCCAGGTGGCGCGATGCCAGCGGCCGGGGCCGAGATGGACGACGTTGTAGGGGACCATGGCCTGCACGACCCGGTGCTTCGGGAGCAGGCGGCGCAGGGTCTCGGCGTTGGAGATGCCGTTCTGGACGCTGATCACCGCCGCGCCCTTCCTGACATGGCGGCCGATCTCCTTCGCCGCCGCTTCGGTGCCGGTGCTCTTGACGGTGAGGATGACGATGTCGGCCTTGCGCAGCGCGGTTTGGCCGGTGCTGAAATCGATCCGGTCGGGCTGAAGCTGGACGTTCCAGCCCTGCGGGTCGCTCAGGGTAAGGCCGTGCGCGGCGAGCTCCGCCTTGACCCGTTCGCGGCCGAGGAAGGAGACGTCGAGGCCGGCGGCGAGCCAGGCGCCGCCGACATAGCAGCCGATCGAGCCGGCGCCGTGGATGACGATGCGGGTCAGCCTCGTCCCCTGTAGGGTGCGACGCCCTGGTCGGGAATCCAGAGGCCCAAAGGCGGTTCGCCCGACTGCCAGAAGACGTCGATCGGGATGCCGCCGCGCGGATACCAATAGCCGCCGATCCGGAGCCAGAGCGGCTTCATCTCCGCGGCGAGCCGCTCGGCGATGCCGACTGTCACCTCCTCGTGGAAGCCTTTGTGGTTGCGGAACGAGGCGAGGAACAGCTTCAGCGACTTCGATTCGACGATCGTCTCGCCGGGCGCATAATCGATCACGAGATGGGCGAAATCGGGCTGGCCGGTGACCGGGCAGAGCGAGGTGAATTCGGGCACCGCGAAACGCACCAGATAGGGCTTCCCCGGCCGCGGATTGGGCACGTAATCGAGCTTCGCTTCCTCGGGCGAGGCGGGCAGGAGACTGGGCTTTCCGAGATGCTTCGGGTCCATGGTCGCTCTCTAGCGGCTCACCCCCGGCCTGTCATTCCCGGTCTAGCGATCGCTCTGGGCGGCTCCGAGGATTGAGCGGATCGCGGTCGCGGTGAGATTGTTGCGCCCGAACCGCGATCCGATCACCGCAATCACGAGCTCGTCACCGAACAGCTCTCGCAGCGAATCCGGAACGTGCGGCATCTCGTCGTCGGAAATCGACTGGTGGAGCGCACCGACGGCGTTCGGCCGGGACGCCAGGAAATCCGCCAACAAGGGCCAGCGAAGCTCCAGGATGGTCCAGCGTGCAAGCGCATCGGGCGTGCATGATCGGCCCGCCAGGAACAACGTCGCTTGGTGCATCCCATAGGCGTTGACCAAGCGCTTCATGGCCCGTGGATTGGGTTCGAGCAATCGTGCGTAGTTCTGCAAACGATGTTCTGTCTCGACCGCTGCCTGCTCGCTGGCGATGCGCTTGGCCGCCGCCGCTCGGGTTGCCTGTATCGTCGCCCGGTCGCCCGTCTTTTCGGCCGTGCTGACCAGCTTCTGTAAGTCCACCTGCCCAGTCAAACGGGCGGCTTTGGCGTCGGCCTTTGCCTCGGCTTGTCGTCGTTCGGCTTCCTGGGCGCTTTGGTCCTGCGAGTCGGGATTAAGTAGTCGGTTCCAATAGTGAGTCTGCGCCTCCAGGCCC
>DASQFO010000381.1:0-3703 GCA_035633095.1 Allosphingosinicella sp.
CCGCGTGACTCCACCCCCGCGCGTGCTGATCATCGCCGGCTCCGATTCGGGCGGCGGCGCCGGCATCCAGGCCGACATCAAGACGGTAACCATGCTCGGCGGCTTCGCGATGACCGCGATCACGGCGATCACGGCGCAGAACACGCTGGGCGTTCACGACGTCCTGCCGCTGCCGCTCGAGATCGTCCGGGCACAGTTCGATGCCGTCGTCGCGGATCTCGGTGTCGATGCGGTGAAGATTGGGATGCTCGGCACGGCCGGGCTGGTGCGGGCGGTGGGCGACTGCCTGCGTGCGTTGCCGCCCGGGATTCCCGTCATCCTCGACCCGGTGATGGTGGCGACGAGCGGAGACGCGCTGAACGAAGCGGGGACCGGTGAGGCGCTGCTCGGGCTGGCGGGGCCGGCGTCGCTGGTCACGCCCAATGTCCCGGAGCTGAAGGCGCTGACGCAGACCGCCGTGACGGACGAGGAGTCGATGGCGTCCGCCGCCATGGAGCTCGCGCGCAGGTTCGGTTGCCCGGTCCTCGCGAAAGGGGGGCATTTGCCGGGCGACGAGATGATCGATCTGCTGGTCGGCCCAGAGGGTGTCGCGCGCCGCTGGTCGGCGCCGCGCATCGCGAGTCGCAACACCCACGGCACCGGCTGTACGCTGGCCAGCGCGGTGGCGACCGGCCTTGGGCGCGGGCAAAGCATGGTCGAAGCAATCGAGCAAGCGCGCGGCTTCGTCCGGACCGCGATACTGGCCGCGCCCGGCTTCGGCGCAGGGCACGGTCCGATGGCGCATCATGCGGCGGCGAGCGGCGAGATGAACCTCAACCAGGTCACGCTACCGGCCCGGGATTATGAAGTCTCCGTCGCCTTTTACCGGACCCTCGGGCTCGCCCAGATCGTCGATTCCCCCGGCCGCTATGCGCGCTTCGAATGTCCCGGCGGCGCCACTTTGTCGATCCATGTCGAGGAAGGGACGAAGGCGGGCGACGCAATCATTTGCCTGGAGAGCAGCGATCTCGACGCGTGGGTTGCGAGCCTGCAGGCGGCGGGCGTCGCGTTCGAGACCCTGCCGGTGGACCAGCGCTGGGGCTGGCGCGAGGCGCGTTTGCGCGATCCGGCCGGCAACCGCCTCTGTCTCTATCGCGCCGGCGAGTATCGCCGCTTTCCGCCCTGGCGCCTCCCGGCGGAGTAATCCACAGGAAAGATAGCGGGATTCCAGCTTTCGCTGGATTGACGAAGCGTGGATTCCTAGGCTGCGGCGATGGCGCGCCCGTGCTTCAAGCTCGAGAAGATCCACCCCGATCCGGTCGCGGGGGTAGACGAGGCGGGTTGCGCGCCGCTGGCGGGGCCGGTGGTGGCCGCGGCGGTGGTCCTGGACCGCAACCGCTTTCCGCGCGGGATCGACGATTCCAAGGTCCTGCCGGCCGCGGTGCGCGAGGCGATCTGCGCGCGGCTCTATAAGGTCGCCGTGGTCGGCGTCGGCATCGCCACGGTCGAGGAGATCGACGAGCTCAACATATTCTGGGCACGGATGCTGGCGATGGTTCGGGCGGTCGAGGCGCTTGGGCTGGATCCGGCGATGGTGCTGGTTGACGGCAATCGCTGCCCGCGCTGGGATCGCCCTTCGCTCGCCATCGTCGCCGGGGACGGCAAGTGCCGCTCGATTGCCGCCGCCTCGATCGTCGCCAAGGTGACCCGCGATCGGATCATGGCGGACCATGCGCTGGACCATCCTGGCTATGGCTGGGAACGCAACAAGGGCTATCCGACGCCCGAGCATTTCGAGGCGCTGGGCCGGCTGGGGCCGACGCCGCTCCATCGCCGCAGCTTCGCGCCGGTCCGCCAACTTACGCTCGGCCTCTGAGTCTTTCGCGCCACACTACCTCAGATTGAGTCTGAACCAGGCCGCGCACCACAAGATGTAGCGGTAGACTCGTTTCGTTCCGGCGCGGCTAAACCCGATGTTAACCATGTTCGGCAAGTGTCTGAACTTGACCGATGAGTCCGGCTGACTCAGCATGGCTGTCTTTTGTGAACCGGGGGCGGATCGATGAGCGTGATGGGGCGAGTTGCTGCAGCCTTGAGGCTGAAGCTGGGGGCGGAGACCCCGCCCGAACTCCCGCTCGGCCAGATCCTCCAGGACGATTGCATCGCCGCCATGGCACGCCTTCCCGCCGGCTCGATCGACCTGATCTTCGCCGATCCGCCCTACAATCTCCAATTGGGCGGCGAGCTGTTCCGTCCCGAGGGGGGCCGGGTCGACGCGGTCGACGACGACTGGGACAAGTTCGACACCTTCGAGGCCTATGACGACTTCACCCGCGCCTGGCTCGGCGAGGCGCGCCGCATCCTGAAGCCGAACGGCACGCTTTGGGTGATCGGCAGCTACCACAACATCTTCCGCGTCGGCTCGGCGCTGCAGGACGCGGGCTATTGGATCCTGAACGACATCATCTGGCGCAAGACCAATCCGATGCCGAACTTTCGCGGCACCCGCTTCACCAACGCGCACGAAACCCTGATCTGGGCAAGCCGCAGCGAGGACAGCCGCTACACCTTCAACTATCGTGCGATGAAGGCCCTGAACGACGAATTGCAGATGCGCTCCGACTGGGTGCTGCCGATCTGTGCCGGGGGCGAGCGGGAAAAGACCGATGGCGTCAAGTCGCATCCGACGCAAAAGCCCGAGGCCTTGCTCTATCGTGTACTGCTCGCCTGCACCAATCCCGGCGACGTCGTGCTCGACCCCTTCTTCGGCACCGGCACCACCGGCGCGGTGGCGCGGCGGCTGGGGCGCAATTGGATCGGGATCGAGCGCGAGGCACGATACGTGAAGGTCGCGCGCGAGCGGATCGACTCGACCCTGGAGCTGGACGAAAGCGCGATGAAGGTGATGGCGTCGCGGAGCACCCAGCCGAAGGTGCCGTTCGGCGCCCTGGTCGAGTGCGGGATGATCCAGCCCGGCGCGATGCTGACCGATGCCAAGCGGCGGTGGCGCGCCCAGGTGCTCGCCGACGCGTCGGTCGAGATGGGCGGCCAGCAGGGCTCGATCCATAAGATCGGCGCCGCGGCTCAGGGCGCGCCGGCCTGCAACGGCTGGACATTCTGGCACGTCGAGGACGGCGGCGCGCTGGTGCTGCTCGACACGCTCCGGCAGCGCTATCTCGCCGCCCCCGCCTAATCTAGACCCGGGCGATGCCTGACCCAAAAGTTTATCTTCGCCCGACCGGATTCGTCGACGCGCCGTTCGGGCACGACGGCAAGGTCGCGCGGCTGGCGGGCGGGCTGCAATGGTTCTGCGCCGTCGAGATCGTTCGCGAGGACGGGGCGGAGCTTGTGCCGGTGGAGGCGCTCGAGGCTCGGCTCCCGGACTTGGGGGACGGCATGCGCGGCGCCTGGGAAAACCTCATCGCGGTCCGCCCGCCGCTGACGCTCGGCGAGCGCGTCATCCGGCTGGACCAGCCGCAGGCCGTCGGCATCCTCAACGTGACGCCCGACAGCTTCTCCGACGGCGGCCGGTTCGACGATGCCGAGGCCGCGGTCGAGGCGGGCTTCAACATGGCGGCGGCCGGCGCGGCGATCGTCGATGTCGGCGGCGAGTCGACCCGGCCCGGCGCGACGCCGGTCTGGGAAGGCGACGAGGCGGCGCGTGTCGTGCCGGTCATCCAGCGGCTGGCGGCGGCCGGGACGGCGGTCTCGGTCGATACGCGCA